>JAUXGB010000022.1 GCA_030622515.1 Candidatus Altarchaeota archaeon | reverse complement strand
CTTCGTCTACCTCTTGTTCTTCATTGGCCTCTCCTATGCCGCCTTCTACGCCTACCGCAGCTACAGCGGATGGCTTGCCGTCTTTGCTCTGCTGTTTGCTTTTGTTGTCTTTATGGGCTACCTTTCGAAGAGGAAGAGCGAGCTTGCGCTGGCTTTCCTTTCCTGCTTTGACGTCAGGTGGAAAGGCCTTTGGGGGACAGTTTTGTTTCCTTCCCTTTTGATAATCATGATTCACAGGGTTGTCCTCCAGTACAGCTGGATTGTTACTGGTGGCGGTTCCCTGCTTGGCGCCCTTACCCTCGGCACGCTGGCCCAGCCCTTTCTTGAGGAGGTCCTTTACCGCGGCATCCTCCTTGGCGGTTCAACGACCCTTGCCAAACTGCTCTTGAAGAAAAGTGGCTTCACCCTGAGCTTCAAACTAAGGTTCGCCATCAACACAGTCGGCATTCTCCTCTCCTCGTGGCTCTTCACCCTAGACCACACAGCCTCGTTCTCACCGCTGCTCTTCGTGCTCGGAATAGTTTATGGAACCCTCTACATAGCAAACGACAGGAGCCTCCTGCCTGCCTATTTCGCCCACGCGGCAAACAACCTGCTTGTCGTCCTCTACAACCTTGAGAAGTTTGTCGTCTAAAAGAGTGGTGAATAAGGTTTAAAAGACTGGCTTGCTTTTTTAAAGCATGTCCGAGACGGATGAAGCGGCGGTGCGGAAGGAAATTGAAAATATCAACACCTTCTTCGACATTTTAGAGCGTTACGAGCACACCTTTAACAAACAGCTGGGAATTTACCTTAAGTGTCTTAACAGCCACTCCGAGAGGCACCCTGAACTGGGAATTTGCGAAACCCCTGAATCTCTTGAGTCGAAGCTCTTTCCAGTATACAAAAAATTCAGGTCTGGTGATGCGCCGTCAAGCGAGCTTGCCTCAGGGGGAACTCAGGAAGTCCCCTTCCTAAGCCTTAACGATGACGCTGGCGAGTTTGAGAAGTACCACCTGTCTGAGAGGTCAGGAAGGGTTGCAGGAAATTTCGAAGGCAATCTTGAGATGGTCAGGGGCCATGGCGGGCAATCAGGAACAACTGCGCTCCATTTCAGTCCCGACGGTGAGGTAAAAATGCCGTTCCTAAAGTCAAGGACAGAAAAAGTCTATCTCGAGAGGGAGCTTGAAGACGGGGTTCTGGAGGTCATCGAGTTCGAGACCCTTATGGACCATTACAGGACGACAGGATATGACGGCTATGATGTTGTTAGCTTGAGCCGGCGGCCAGAAGAGGGACGAGACATTTACCTTGTCAAGCTTAAGACACCCGGCGCGATTTATAGCGAGCCTCTGAAGATAATCAGGGAAGAGTGTGGCGAGAGGAAAGTGGCAATTAAAGGTCTTGCCGCAACTGCTGACTTTATCTCAAGCTCTCCTAAGCTCTTTATTCACGACAGACTGGGGCTTGCAACCACAAACAACATGATCAGGAGCTATTTCAAGTGGCAGGATGCGGAAGATAAGAGATGGGATAAAAACGCCCAACTGAGACAGCTGAAGCTGGAACTCGAAGATGCCGGGAACGGCAACACTGACAATCTGGATTTTTACAGGGATAGGCTTGACGAGTTGAAGGATAAAGCAGGAGGGATGACCGATATCAAGACAGCCATCAAAGTGTTTGCATCAAGCCCTGAAGAGGCCTCCATTATGCTTAACCTTCTTGAAACGCCCACCAAACAAGCAAATAAAGAGAAAGCCCCTGAACCTTACCAATGAACAAGATTGAAAGGCTTTACAATCAGCTTCTTAAGAAGCACGGCCCACAGGGCTGGTGGCCTGTTAAAGGACAATATTCGGTCGAATTAAAAAACAGGAAAAAGACATCTTCTGAGAAGTTTGAAATTGCCGTTGGAGCTATCCTGACCCAAAACACCTCGTGGAAAAACGCACAAAAGGCCATCGATGCGCTTCGTACAGCAAAGCTTCTTTCAAAAAAAGCCATCTTGTCAACACCGAAGGCCAAGCTGGCAGGAGTTATCAAGTCAAGCGGCTACCACAACCAGAAAGCCAAGAAGCTCAAGGCGTTCTGCGCCCATAATGGAAAGATAAACAGGGAAGGCCTCCTCTCCATCTGGGGAATTGGCCCTGAAACGGCTGACTCCATCTTGCTTTACGCTTATGATGTTCCAGTCTTTGTCATCGATGCCTATACCAAGCGGCTGCTGAAAAAGTTGGGATGGATTTCAGGGAAGGAAAGTTACGGGGAAGTTCAGGAAGTCTTCCATAAGAATTTACCGCGAAAGGCAAGCCTGTTTAACGAGTTCCATGCCCTGATTGTTGCTGAGATGAAGAAATAACTACTTGTGTTCGCTGTCGATTCGCCCATCGCCTCGGTTGAATTTGCCGTCCTCTAAGCGGACAACGTCCTGATGACTGTGGTCAGGGGTAGATGCCTCAACTATTACAATGTTGGTCAAAGCTCTCATGCGATGCACGCCCTGCGGATGCACGTTGATTGTTGCGCCGGGGGAGAGCTTTGTCGTTTTGTATTCGCCGTCGGCGTCCTGATAGACAAGCTCCGCCTCACCCTCAATTAGGTGGAGTGTTTCGGCCTTTTCCTTGTGGAACTGGAGGCTTGTCTCGTAGCCCTTTTTGATTTCAAGACGCTTGAACATGTAGTGTTCCATGTCGCCAAGCATAACTTCACGGCCCCACGGCTTGCTGACTATTGGCCTCTTGTCGTGATGGCTGTGGAGAACTACCTTTTTGTCCTTTGACTGGATGTCCATTTCAGAACTGGAGGCCGAGAGCTTTTAAGTCTTTTTCAAGCTGGTCAGGGTTTTTGAAAAGGATAGGCTTTATGCCAACTGCCTTGGCGCCGTTGAAGTTTGTCTCAAGGTCATCGATAAAGAGGGCTTCCTCTGGCCTAACCTTTAGCTCGTAAAGAATGTGGTGGAAGGCTTCTTCGTCAGGCTTGGCCTTGCCAGTTAGGCAGGAAAAGTGAACGAAGGGCTTGAATTCCTCAAAGAGAGGGCTTCTGAATTTGTGGTGGGAAGGAATAATGTTGGAGAGGATAGCGACTTTGTAGTTCTTCTTCAACCTGCGTGCGATTTCAAAAGTTTTTTCAATTCGGATTATTTTGGCTGTAGCTTTCCAGACTGTCATGGGATCTCTAGGTGCTGGCAGTTTCGTGAACTTTGAAAACTTTTCAAGCGCTTCATCTTCACTCATCTGACCTTTTTTGACAAAACCGAGCAGCTTTTTGAACTCTTCAACATTCCCTTTGGTAAGTTCAGCACCGAATCTTTCAACATACCTTACAGGTTTTCCATTATGTTTCTGTATGTCCCGAAGGTAAATTTTTCCGGCCTTTAGAAAAACCCCATAGACGTCGAAGATAATAGCTTTGATTGCCATGATTAGAAATCAAGACCAAGGGATTTTAAGTCTTTTTCAAGTTGGTTGGCGTTCTTGAAAAGGATTGAGTGAATGCCAAGCTTCTCTGCAGCCTCGGTGTTTTCTTTGGCATCGTCGACAAAAATTGTTTCCTCAGGCTTGAGCTTCATGCTCTTCAATGCATGGTCAAATGCCTCCTTGTCAGGTTTTTCACAGCCCATTTCATAGGAGATGTAGATGTTTGGCTTGAATGCATTAAGATGGGGCTCAAGACGTGCATAGTGGCAGGGAATCATGTTTGTGAGTATTGAGACGTTATGGTTTTTCCTTAACCTGTCAGATATTTCAAAAACTTTTTCGTCGCGGACAACTTGGAAGCCGATGAACCAGAAGTTCGGGTTCTTAGGCAGGGGCAACCCTGTGAATTTCGAATACTCCTCAAGGGCCTCCTTCTCAACAATCTCCCCGATAAATATCCTCTTTAGCAGGTTCCTGAACTTGTTGACATTTTTCTCGTCAGGCTCAGCTCCAAACTCCTTAACAAACTGGTAGCTGACCCCCCTGTTTTCTCTGATTTCTTCTGCATGCTGCTCAGGCAGCTTGAAAAAAACACCAGACAGGTCGAAGATAACGGCCTTTATCGCCATCTTACTTCTTCTTTCCCTTGGATTTTTTCTTGGCTTTTTTGTCATCCGGCTTTACCTTCTTTTCCTTGGCCGCGCCTGACTTGTTCACTGTGTCTACAAGCTTCTTAATTGCCTTGTCAATGTACTTGATGTCTTTTAGCCCTGCAAGAACGCACTTCCCGGACGAAAATATCAGGAAAGTGACGGTGGGGTCGTGTATTTTAAAGGTCAGGCCGGGGAAAAGTTCCGGCGAATAGTAGGAATCGATTACGTTTTTGACAAACTTCTCAAGGTCGACATCCACCTTAAGGTCAAGGGAGAAGACCATGTTCTGTATCGTAATGTCGTACTTCTTGATTTTAACACCAATCTTCCTGAGCTCCTTGTCCAGCTCCTTGGCCGCTTTCATCAGCTGCGCCTCTGAGCGGCAACCGGCAAGAACTGCCTTTCCGTTTTTAAAGAGGAGGAAGGTGTAGCCGCCAGACATGTGGTAAATGGCTCCGGGGAACTGTTCCGGAGTAAATTCAGCTCCAAGCTCTTTGGCAATCTTTTCCAGAGGGAAGCCAACTCCAAAAATGCATGAAGCAACTATGTTCTGCGGGGTAATTGTGACCTGTTGAGGCCTTATTAGCGGTACCATGGTACTTAAAGAGGCAAAGGGTTTTTAAAGGTTATTTAAAAAGGGCATAAAACGACCCTTTCTCTTCAGTGGTATCACATATATTGCCAGTATTTAAACCAGCCCTTCACCAACACAAATGGCAACTACCTGCCTCTCGTCTTCGAAGGGGATTCCGAAAAACCCATACTTCGTTTCAACGACTCTGGCGTAGGTGTCATCCATTACAAAAGCTTGGTGCGGTTCAACTCCCATCTGCCTTGCAGCTCGAGGATAAAGTTCAGGCTTTGTAACTCCCATCTCGTAAGATGTGTATAACGGGGCTATTTTCTCAAGCCGCGGCTTCATCAGCTCCGCTTGGAAAGGCGCAATATCTGTTACAAAAGCTATCTTGTATTTCTCGCCAATCTGTTCCACCATTTCAAGGACAGGCTCGTTCCATACAGGGTTTGCAAGGTTCCTGAAGACCTCTATTTTCTCCGGTGTCGGAGGCTCTGGCGCGAACTTTGAAATTTCCCGAATGGCTGACGGGAAGTCCATACGGCCGCAATAAACATTTTTTGCCAGCCTGCCGAAGGTTGAGAGATAGTCTTGCGAAATAGGAATGCCGTTCAGGTCTGCAAAGCTTAATGGTGCTGCGCTTCCAAACTCCCGGATTTCGTCTCTCAAGGGGTCTTCAAAAGTTGTAACAACGCCGTTAACATCAATCATCCCGGCCTTAATTTCATAACTCTTGGCTTTTCTAATCGTCGATGGCCGCCTCGTTGAATGACGCATAAACTAATGGTCGCTGGTTAGTATATACGCTTAATCGACTTTAAAGCTTTAAAAGGGACGGAGGTCACGCCTGCCTATGAAGAAAAAGGGCTACTTCACCCAGCTTAGGAAGATTGTCGGCGCCTGCAGCATCATAATTGAGGTAATTGATGCAAGGTTTCCCGAATATAAGAGCAGGGCTATTGAAAAGCTGGTGAGGCAGGCCGGGCGGAAGCATCTTGTCGTCCTCAGCAAGGTTGATTTGCTTTCGCGGAAAAGGATGAACAGTGTCATCACGTCAATGAAGGTTCCCTGCTTGGCTTTTTCAGCTAAAAAGAGGACAGGCAAGGCTAAAATGCTCAAGGTTCTCCACACCATGGCTCACGGAAGGGACGTTAAGGTGGGTGTTGTCGGCTTTCCAAACGTTGGCAAAAGTTCGCTTGTTAACTATTTGGCTGGAAGGAGGGCGGCAAGGGTTTCCCCAAGGGCTGGCCACACGCGCGGGGTCCAGTGGATTAGACTTTCTGAAAAAATCCTCCTGATGGATTCAGCAGGGGTTATCCCTATACCTGAAGGAAAAGGCAGGCTTGCGCTCCACGCAGCTATCGCCCCGGAAGATGTTGGCGACCCTGTCCCTATCGCTTACCAAATCCTGAGGAAGCTGATGTCTAAGAACAAGGGCCGGCTGCTTCGCTACTATGATTTAGGGGAGAAAGCAGGCAACGAGGAAGACATTCTCGAAAAGATAGCTGTCCGCCGTGGCAAGCTGCGTAGGGGCGGGTTTCCCAATATTGACGACGCTGCAAAACTGGTAATCAGGGACTGGCAGAAGGGAAACATCCGAATCTAAATATAGCTGAGTTGAGTGTTCTACCCAATGGAGAAGCTGCTCCTTGTGGCCGGTTTTATCGTCATGTCAATGAGTTTTGTCGCCATTTCCTTTTTCGAGTTCCCCGCTATCCCTTTCTCAGGGCAGAGGTCGCAACAGCAGGCCCAGGTAAGCTGCTCTTTCAGGGATTTTTCCTATGGCGAAGGTGAGGGGGCCTTTGAGTTTGTTCTTGACTCGGTTGGTGCCGACGGGCGCGATTGGAACTATGTCCGCAACTTAACTGACTGGTACTACCTTCCAATCTCCCACAGCGACATACACAATCCTGTTGTTGACGACTATGTTGAGAAAGCCCTCAGGCAGCCGGTTGAGGAGGGGATGCATCACTTTTTTGTCGACTACAGGGGCAAGATAAGCGACAACCTTGCGCAGCAGCTGAAGGACAACAATGTTGGACTTGTTCAGCTCCATCTTGACAGTCTTGATGAGGTTGAACCGTTGTCTATTGGGCTGGATATGGTTAGGCAGCTTTCTCCGGAGACCGGGATTATTGTCCGCATTGATGCCAATGATATCAGTGATGTGAAGGGGAAGAAGGCCGAGCTGCTTGGCCACAATCTGGATTTTGACTACTTTGGCTTTACCTATCGTGAGGGCGAGGACTGGGGGGAATATGATAAAGCCCTTCTGGAGATGGGGAAAATGGGCAAGCCTGCCGTCGTTGACGTTACAATTGCTGCCGGAGGCCTGTCAGTTCAGGCCGAGCACACCCGCCAGTTCCTCTTCTACACCCTCGGGAGAAAGGACGTTAAGGCTGTTATTTTCCACAGCCTAAAGGGTGACGGCCGACTGCTTGACGCGGCACCAAGGCCGGCCTATCAGGAGGTTTTCCGCTTTGCCGAGGAGAAGAAGTTCTCGCCTGTCTACTATATCCCGAAAGAGTGTTCCTAGCTAACTCTTATATAACTCAAGAAATTAGTTGTTCCATGGCCCGCGAGTTTGATGTTAAGAAAGAAACGAGTATCTCTGTCAAAGACATCATGACTGAGGACGTTATCACCCTTCCAAAAGACGCTACTATTCATCAGGCTGCAAAGATGATGGCCAACTCCCAGATTGGCTGCCTTATTGTTGGGGACGGCACGGAAATTGACGGGATAATTACCGAGAGGGACCTTGTCACAAAGGTTCTGGCTGAGAAGCTTGACCCTGACGAGACAACGCTTGAGCAGGTTATGACAAAAAAAGTCATCCACATCCACGGGGATATGGAAGTCACTGCTGCAAGCGAGCTTATGACTGCAAAAAATTTCAGGCGATTGCCAGTTGTTAACAGCAAGAGGGAGCTGATTGGCGTCGTAACGGAAAAAGACCTGCTGAGAATAGAGCCAAAGCTTGTCGACATCTTGAGAAAAATGCTTCGCCTGCGGGCCAAGGCCAAGAGTAAGGACTCCATTGAGGACTTCTACATACACAGGAAGCTTGACCAGCTGAAAAAAGGGTGGAGGAAAAGGGGCCCTGCCTGAGAATTAGTGCGGTCAGAATCGGATCACATCTTCATAGCGAACTCAGATAACCCTCTTGTCGTCATCCCGCATCTTGATTCTTCGCCGGGGTTAAAAATGGTTTTGGGGGAAAAGGCATTTATCCAAGCAGCTGCTCGCTAGAGTATGGTTACCAAAAGGCCTGTGTTAAGCAAGAAGGTTGAGTTTTTCAAGAAAGACAAGAAGGTCTTTGCAACGGTTGACAAGAACAGCTACTTCGAGGTGCCCGAGGCTGCGCTGGCTGTTATGGGTCTGGTTGACGGCCACAGAACAGTCTCCCAGATAGCGAGGGACCTTGCCGGCAGCAGGCAGAAGGCCAAGGACGTTGAAGGGACGATATCGCCAGCCATCGAAAAAATGGAGAAAATAGGAATAATCAAGCTAATTTAGGTGTTTCAATGCAAGTAACTGAATTAAGAGACGGAGTGAATAATGTTGATATCGTTGGCACTATCGCTGAGATAGAGTCGCCAACAGATATTGTAACAAAATACGGCTACGCAACAAAGCGGCAGAACGGAATTCTTGAGGACGAGACAGGCAAAATCAAGATAACCCTTTGGGGCAACCAGGCTGGCCAGTTCGAGAAGGGCGATAAGCTCAAGATAGAGAACGGCTATGTCAAGTCCTTCCGCGGGGAAATCCAGCTGTCGGTTGGCAAGAAAGGCAAGATAGAAAAGGTCTAGTTGTCGAAAACGGCCTCTGCAAGGGGGTCAATATCAACCACAGGCACTTCAAACTCCTTGGAATAGTTGTGTTTAATTCTCACAATCTTTCCCTTGATTGTTTTCTGGCCTCGTTCCCCTAAGGAAACAAGATAAGGTATCTTGCCAACAACCTGCGTCCCGTCAGGCATGTCAAAGGCAAAATCAGAATACTTTGGCGCTTCCTTCATTACATGCGGAGTCTCGCCAGGATGCCACCTTGAATAAACATCATAAGGCCGGAGGCTTCCTGCATAGTCCAATTGCTCAACAATGTTAAAAATCTTCCTCAGATTGTCTTTAGTCGCTTCAGTCTCGTCCATCTGCATCTTATCCCGGAGACAGCATAAACGATGTTCTTCCGCTCTCAGGCCTTAAAGGAATTCCGGCCTTAGGCAGGTGGGTTAGGGCTGATTTTGGGAATCTCCAAACCAGTGTTTCGTCACTCTCAACTTGGGCAGGCTCCAGAAGACCTTTCCTTTCAACATAGTCCGGAGCTTTCATTCTTTAACATCCAGATAAGCTCCGAGCTTGCACGTACGAAGGTCCCGGATAAACTGCATTGCCTCCGTTGCTATGGCTTCTGGGGTTTTTGGTACGTCCCCCACGTAAGTTTCTTTGTCCACAGGGTTTCCCCCGTAGCCAACTGTGTTCGATCCATCTGTGCCCGGTCCAGCATCGTATCCTTTTTCCATGCTATACCCTTACCGCTTCATGGTTTATATATATTTGTCACCTGTCGGTAGTTATGCCCTCAGATAGCTTCTAGAGCTCGGCATTGCGAGAGGGAGGGGTTGAAAAAGATGTTTAGGCCGGGTCAACTGACTTTGCGTGAACTGGCATCTGGAGCTCAAGAGGGGATTTGTAATCGTCTTCTTTTGGCTGCACAACGCTCTTGTTGGCAAGTCCAATCGCCTCAACACGGTTGTAGAACGACTCGGAAATCTCGATTGAAGAGGAAACATCCTGACTTTTTAGAGCAAACAGAATGGTGCTGAAGTAGCTGTTGAACTGGGTCTTGTTAAGATCGCTCTTGCGGGCATAAGCATAGCTGGGAATCAGGTCGGCGTCCGGGTCCTTTCTTTTAGCCTTGGTAAGCCTCTTCTTGTAGATGAACTTTTGAAATCCCCCACAGCTTGGCAAGTATTGTTTCAATACCGTTCTTGCCCACCTCCGGGATTCAAGATAACCAGTCATAACTTAGGTGGCGGATGCTTTACTTAAAAGGATTGCCCACCGAAAGGTGGCATAATATGCCGCGAAGCGGCCTAAATCTCCAACAAGCGCGTGAGTTGCGAGGGTTTTGTTTTCTTTTTAGGTTGGCCAAATATTTAGATAAATAAAATTTCTGCGCGCTAGCGCTGTTGTGCCGCTAGCGGCGCGCGCCGAAAATTCCGGGGTTTCGAGACGAAAGTTTTTTATAGATCAGCTATAGATAGGTCTATAGTGATACTATGGTTACCTACACCAGCATCCAGCTCCTCCCTGCCACAAGGGAACGCCTTGCCCACCTTAAGAAAGGAAATAGGGCAACTTATGACGATATTATCAACAAGCTTCTCAGGCTTGTGCCGAAAGGAGATGATGAGGGCACCTATACTGACGAGTTTCGCGTAGGCCTTCTTAACGCAAGGATTGAACTGAAGGAAGGCAAGAAAATCAGCCTCCGAGAAGCCAAGAGCTCCCTGGGGTTGTAGAAGACTTGTGGAGTGTTGAACTGTCAGAAGAGGCTTTTCGCGACCTGTCAAAGCTGGAAAAAAAGATTGCCGAGCGAATTGTCAGAAAGCTTGAGGTGGCGGCGAAAAACCCCCACCGTTACCTTACTAGGCTGGTTGGCCATGACGACTACAAGCTTCGCGTTGGCGACTATAGGGTGCTTGTCCTACTCCTTCACGAGAAGAAAGTCCTATTTGTCCAGAAGCTCGGCCACAGGAAAAAGGTCTACAGGTAAAATTCGGGACGAAAAATGCAAATCCCAATATTATAAACATACCCCACTAAAGAATAACTACAAAAGCAAGAGTTATAAAGCTTTAAACTTCAGGTTGATTTATGAAAATTGCGTTCTTATCATTTAAGGACCCTGCCCTCAACGACTTGGATGCTGACGGAGGCGCTGTAACGCCTAGACACTATGCACTTGAGCTCGGAAAAAGGGGCCATAAAGTAGATGTGTTCACTCCAAGGATATTGGCTAGTGGTGCACATAACCCTTATTTAGAAGCTAAATGCAAGGCACAAATCGGGAAGGAACAATACTTAAGTGAAAATGTAAAAGTAGTGCGTTTACCCATTAAAACGGTCAATAGGGACGGTTTAACTACAAGAGAAACAAAGGATTTATCCAACATTATCGAGTCAGTTTCGTTTGCCGATTCGTTTGAAGAAGGGCAACTTGACAGCTATGATGTAGTCAGCTTATTTCACCCCCTTGCTGCTTATGGGGTAATGAACAGGAGGTTAACAAACCCTAGAACAACCGTTCTCTTCCCAATGCTTTTGTCTGATTATTATATGAAGTATCAGTCCCTATCTGAAGCATATTGTGAGTTAGAGCGAGTGTTGTTATCTGGTGTAGGACACATTTGTTCTCCTTCAAACGATGAAAAAAATGTTCTAATTGAAAAAGGGATTCCGGAAGAAAAAATAACAGTTATTCACAGAGGGCTTGACGTAGACGTATTTTATCCTAGAACTAGGACTCAAAACAGTCGGATGAAAGAAGGAAAAGTGACCGTTGCGTGCGCCAATGCAATACGTCCACAGAAAAGCCAACACCAACTAGTACATATTGCGGAATTGCTCAAAGCAGATGACTTAGAACCTGAAATCTCCATTATTGGAGAAAACAAAAGATTCTATAAAAAAGAGCATGAAGAATATTATAGAGGCCTACAGGCGTTAATCAAGGATGCGCGTCTGAGAGACAATTTTAAGTTTTTAGGTGCGGTCTGCCCCGGCAGAGTAGCAGATACTTTACGAGATGCAGACTTGGCAATATACCCTTCAGAGACGGAATCATTTGGCAAGTCCATCCTAGAAGCCATTGCAACGGGAACGCCCACGATAGTTTATGATGATATTCCTGCATACGGGGAGTTCATAAAGCCAAGTGTGAATGCATTAACTGTGCCAAGAAAACCTGAAGACATCGCCAAAGCAGTGAGATTATTAGTGGATGACAAAGAGTTATACCATAGTCTAAGCACTCAGGGAGTAGCGACTGCAAAAGAATTTACTTGGGAAACGGTTACTGAGGACCTAGAGCAGATGTATTTAAATGTAATATCTGAAATTTAATAGGGGGAGGACGGAATGGTAAAAATAATTGCTTTTGATATGTGGCAAACGTTAGGAACGTATGAATTCGATCTTTATGGGGAAGTTCTCAAGTTAACTAAATTAAACATGTCCTTAAAAGGGTTCATATTAAAGATGAGTAAAATTGAAGTTGAGGGAATGATAGGTGACAAGGAACGTTTTGTCAAAAAAATAAGGTTGTTGGGCGTTACAGACAAATTAATCCTGCAAAAGGCAAGAACATTATACACGAAAGCGCACGATTCCATTTTCCTATACGACGATACTGTCGAAACACTCCAAGAATTGAAGAATAGAGGCAAGATTATCGCTCTTATTACTAATGTTGATAGCTATGCTCATAAGAAAATCATGTCCCTGTTTCCTGAAGGGTTCTTTGACCTTGTTTTGGCATCATACAAAGTAGGCATAAGGAAGCCGGATAAACGGATTTTCTTGAAGCTCACCGAGAAGTATTCCCAAAAATCCGAAGACATCTTAATGGTTGGAGACAGTGAGGAACTGGATATTAAACCGGCAAGACTACTTCGGTGGAAAACTGCGTTTATTGACAGATCCGGCCAAAAGAGCAAGTACGCCGATTATAATCTAAGAGGTCTGAAAGAACTACTGGAGCTTATGATATAAAGGCTGCTGGCGGCGCGCGCCGAAAATTCCGGGGTTTCGAGACGAATCTTTTTATAGGCTGGCTGAGAGGCTTGATTATGACTAAGCTGGTGCAGATATCGGAGATTCTCAGTGGAAAGGCAGCTGGCGCTGTCCGCGTTCGGGGTTGGGTCTACAGGCACCGCTCTTCCAACAAGATGGCATTCATAATCCTGCGGGACGGCTCGGGAGTTATCCAGTGCGCTGTCGCCAAGGACAAGGTTTCGAAGAAAGAATGGGGTGAAGCCTCAAGCCTCTACCCTGAGTCCTCTGTTGTCGAGCTTGAAGGCGAGGTCCACAAGGATAAGAGGGCACCGGGGGGGTTCGAGGTTCGGGTTGGCAAGGTCAAGCTGATAACCCTTGGCAAGCCCTTTCCAATCAACAAGGACCAGTCAGTTGAGCTTCTCCTCGACAAGAGACACTTGTGGGTGCGAAGCCAGTACATGGTAAACGCGCTCAAGGTAAAGCACTTTTGCGGCAAGTACGCAAGGGAGTTTCTTGACGCTCTTGATTTTATTGAAATCCAGCCGCCGCTTCTTGGCAAGACCGAATGCGAAGGCGGCTCCCAGATGTTCGAGGTCAAGTACTTCAGGGACAAGGCCTTTCTTAGCGAGAGTGGCCAGCTCTATAGCGAGGCGGTTATCGCTGGCTACCCAAAAGTTTACGTCTATGCGCCGGCATGGCGGGCAGAGAAGTCGCGAACCCCGCGCCACACGACCGAGTTCTGGCTCCTTGAGCCTGAGATGGCGTTCTATAGTCAGGAAGACAATATGAAGCTACAGGAAGAACTGGTTACCTACATAATTCACAAGCTGGCAAAAGAGCAGCCGCAGCTGTTGAAGGCCTTTGGTCGGGAGCCGAAAGAGCTGCTGGCAGTCAAGCCTCCCTTCAAGAGGCTAACCTACAAGCAGGCTGTCAAGCTGATTAACAAGGCAGGTCGCCAGATGAAGGTTGGCGATTCAATGGGATATGAAGAGGAGAAGGTCCTCATGCTAAAGGAGAAGGCGCCGGTCTTTGTTACCAACTCCCTCAGGACTCACAAGCCATTCTATATGCCAATTAACAAGAAAGACCCGGAGACGGTTAACGATGCAGACTTGCTTGCGCCTGAAGGCTACGGCGAGATAATTGGCGGAAGCGAAAGGGTCTGGACAGAGAAAGAGCTGCTTGACAATCTTGAATTCAAGAAGATGAACAGCGAGCCGTACAAGTGGTATATTGAATTGAGGACATATGGTGGTGTCCCTCATGCAGGCTTCGGCCTTGGGATGGAGCGGCTGGTCCGCTGGGTGCTGAAGCTGCCAACTATTCGGGACGCAATTCCCTTCCCAAGGACAATCAACAGGTTAACACCGTAGGAAGAGGGCAATGAAGGTAGACAGTTTGGACAACTATCGGAAGGATGACTTTCCCGTTGAAAAGTCGATTATGAATAGTGTCAACTTCTTCAAAGCCAAGGTTCTTGTGGTTGGCAAGCCAGCCTTCCTTGAGAAAATCCTCTCGAGAACGAAGGAGGTCACAGCAACTGAGAACTTCGAGTGGAAGTTCAGGGAAAAACACTATGACGTTGTCCTTGTCTACCTGACCTTTAGGGAGAAAAGCTACGATAAGGTGATTTGGAAGATGTACAACTCGCTGAAGGCGAAAGGAAAAATTGTCATCCTGAACTTCTCGGAAAACCCCTTTGTCAGGCTTGGGAAAAGGATTGGCCTTGACATAAGGATGCCGACGGAAAATGAGCTGAAGGGGAAACTGTTCGAGGTAGGATTTAGGATAACCCACATTGAAAAGCTTCGCCAGTTCTACAAGTTCGCCAGTGTTGGCGAAGCTATGCTTGCGATAAAGACAAACGGGATTTTTGGCAACCATGTGCCGGCCGACAGGCTTGAAAAGGTCAAGAAATTCTTCGGCAGGAAGAAAGGGACGCTCAGGTTCCCCGCCGAGAACCACCTGATAATTGCCGAGAAAATGAGTTTTGAGTAACCATTATATCCCCACAGGGATGGTTCAATCCAATGTCAGTTGCCAGAGCCTTTTACAACAAGATTGCAGACACCTATGAAGCAGGCTTCGGGAAGGCCTACTGGCGGCTTTATGACCAGATAACTGCCGAGATAATCGCAAAGCATCTTCCGCGGGAGCCGTCGCTAATTCTCGACGCCGGGGGCGGCACCGGCCGCTGGGCTGTTGCGATGGCAAGGGAAGGCCACAAGGTCGTCCTCCTTGACGTCTCGGAGAAGATGCTGGAAGTGGCAAGGGAGCGAATCAGAAATAACAACCTGATAAGCAGGGTCACCACAATCCACAGCGACATAAGGAAGATGGAGCTTAATGACAACAATTTCGACCTCGTAGTTGCTGAGGGGGCAATCTCCTACTGCGGGGCAAGTTACCAGAAGGCAATTGATGAGCTTGTCAGGGTTGCGAAGCACGGCTCCTACATTCTGGCAAGCGTGAACAACAGGTACGGGCTTGCATTAACTATACTGAAGAAGTTTGATTTGAAGGAGGGCGTCGACCATATAGATAGGCTACTTGAGACAGGCGAGGCATTCACTGACCTGCCGGTCCACGCATTCACACTTGACGGGCTGAAGGAATCGTTCCGCAAGGCAGGTGCTGAGGTAATTAACGCCTACGGCAAGCACACCCTGTCGAACTTTCTCTCAAGAGAGCAGAAAGAAGAACTGGAGGACGAGAAAGTTTTCAAGAAGTTCGAGAAGTTTGAGAAGCTGATGATGGACAAGCCGGAGCTGATTGGCTTTGCCGGCCATATCCTCGTCGTTGCAAGGAAATTTTAAATAGGCACAGAAGGTCTAGGTTGTTATGGACAGGCTGCCCCTTCTTCTCACGCTGGTTCTACTAAGCTCAGCATGCCTTGGGGGAGGCGGCTACACCTTCAACGAAGGGATGACTGAGATGAATGGCATAGTCAAGAATTATAATAACGCACAGGCCGAGCCGGAACTTCTCAGGATGAGGGGAGAGCTTTTCGACCTTTACAAGAGAGTGGACGGGATGGATTACACTGACGATGTTGGAGCCTTGCGGCTTATCCTCCTCTTCAGGCTTAACCTCTACGACGGGAAGATGATGCTAAACGCGGCAGAGCTGGAGCTGGGGCAATTTAATTTCGACTGCTCAAAGGCTGACCACTTCGAACTTGCCTACCGGCAGTATCAGGAATACCTTTTCTTCTCAAACGAGGCAGCTGCCAATCTCGAGGCCCTGATTGAAACTTACCCAGAGCATGCCAGGCGGGCAGGCATCGACACCAACCTTGTAGCAAGCATAAGGACGGCGGCCCAGCGGACGCAAAACACGTTTGAAGACGCCAAGACACAGGTGGATAAGGCTTGCGGGGAATCATCTATCGCTGCCTAAGCCACTTCTTGTAGTCCTTGTGGGTCCCTGCAAAGCATACTATCTTGACTTTTCTTTTTTCGTCTGTTTTGAAACAAATCCTGTATTGACCAACTTCGACGACAAAATAATCGAGACCGTACCTCAAGTGCCTAGAATAAATCTTGGTCTTCAATTGTCTGATTTTCTTAACTATTTTTTCTCTGACTGATTTGTCAAGCTTTTTGAAATACTTGTT
>JAUXGB010000009.1 GCA_030622515.1 Candidatus Altarchaeota archaeon | reverse complement strand
TAAGAAATTTAACCTCACTACCTAGATGGTAAAGGAACAGATTAGACTTAAATGAAAGACCTCTGGCATTTTTGCCCTTAAAAACAAAGGAATGCTCTCGAGAATCCCCTCTGCAAAACAAATCTATGCTTATGTTATTACGTGACCAAGAGATAAAAAACAGTTCCTTTCTACCGTTTGAAAAAATATTTATTTTAAACTTCCCTCTGATGAAAGATCCACGTCTGTTCGTAGCCTCTCCTGAACCCGAATACGACCTACATTTAGTAAAGTGCATACATCTCATTAAGCAACCATTATGGAAAGATCTTGGGATTTAAGAAGAATGTGGTGCTGGGGGAGGGATTCGAACCCACGAGAGCACTAAGCTACAGGAGCCTCGGTCCTGCCCCTTGGACCAGACTAGGGTACCCCAGCATTTCCTAGGTCCTACTTTAGTTTCTCAACCGATGCTGCAAAGTCCGTCGCCTTGGAGGCGAGAACGTCGGCAGCCCTTTCAACCATCTCTTTTGGTGACAGTTGACCGTGACTTTCAATGTAAAATTCAAAGACAGGATTTTTTGCCTTTTCGTCATAGCTGTAGGCTGCAATCCCCGGGCTCCACTTGGTGTGGACCTTGCCCTTGCCGACGATAGCGACACCTTCAAGCTCGATTTCCTGCCCAGCTTCAAGCCATGTAAGCGGGATTGTCTTCTGGGCGACCTTGGTCTTGGACTCCTCGCACTTTAGGTCTCCCGAATAGACCCAGCAGGGTCCTTTGACTTTCAGGATGAGGCTTACCTTGTTCGCAGGCCCTTCAAGCGAGTAGACATCGAGGTCGGTAACTATTGGCACAAGCCCAATCCTCAGGGCAAGGACCTCGTCGTACAACGCGGATGAGTTCTGTGTTATGTTAACATCCTCAATGGCAAGGGTCGGTACCTCGTTTTTTATTGCCCTTCGTAGGGCATTGGCAAATGCCACGTCAACGCCTTCAAGCTTGAATGTTATCCAATCAAAAGGTTTTTTCCCGTCTTTCAAAAATTCGATTTTCATCTGGTTCAACCTCCTATACTCTCCGTCCTCTTTTCCCGCCGGGTCGCCTTGTTCCGTCGTGTGGTATCGGGGTTACGTCTTCGATTCTTCCTATCTCCAGCCCTGCTCGGGACAGTGCCCTGATTGCCGGCTGGGCTCCCGGACCCGGGTTGCGCGACTTTATCCCGCCTGGCGCTCTCACCATGATGTGAATGCCGGTTATTCCCTTTTCCTTTGCCTCCGCAGCAGCCTTGTTTGCCGCCTGCATGGAAGCGTGTGGTGAAGGCTTGAGTCTGTCAGCCTTGACCATCTGACCGCCGGAAGCACGAGCGATTGTCTCTGCTCCGGAGATGTCAGTTATGTGTATCATTGTGTTGTTCTTCGACGCGTAGATGTGGGCAACTGCCCATTTTTCTTTCTTACTTGCCATTTTGTTTCACCTTTTCCTCGGCCGCAGGCTTGCCTGCAGCGTCGCTGGACTTTTTTTCAGCATTAGGTTTGGGTGGTTCTTTCTTTTCACCCTTTATCTTTTCAAGAAGTTTTGCATCTTCCTTCGGAAGCCGCCTGACCGGGTGGTCTGGATTTGAAAAGGCGCTGGAGTCAACAAAGATAATCGAGCTCTCCATCAGCCTCTCAACCATGAAGCTCGGTATGGTGACAATATTGTCGCCAACAGCAATGTGGCCGTGGCTTATCATCTGCCTTGCCTGCTTCGGTGTATGGGCCAGTCCTTTCTTGTAGACGAAGCTCTGGAGCCTTCGGCTCATCAGGTTGTCAAGCGTCAGCCCAAGCACATCGTCAAGGGAAGAATCCTGCTCGAGAAGTCCAAGCTTGTAAAGCCTGTTAATCAACATCACTTTCTCCTTTTCGGCAACCTCATCTGTCCTTGTGAAAAGTCGGGATGCCTCGGTCCTGAACTTTTTGAGAACGTGGCGAACCTTTGCAATTTCAGTCTTGTTTTTCAGCCCAAAGCTCTTGACTATCTTGTGCTCTTCCTCAATCCTTGCGCCGTCCCATCTTTTGAACGGGGATTCATAATGCTTCCTTTGCTTCTTCGGCTTTCCCATTACTTCTTATCCCCCCTTCTTGTAGGCTGCTGGCCGGGTGCGAGTTTTTTCCTGACAACGCCAATTGTCTTTCCGCTTCTTCCGCCTTGGCCTCCGCCTCGGCTCTTTGTCCTCTGGCCGCGAAGCTTCATGCCGTAGAAATGCCTCATTCCCCGGTAGGTTTTCAGCTTCTTCAGGAACTCGATTCCTTCCCTCTGCCCGTAGTCCCAGTCGCTTCCAACCCAGTGGTTGTCCTTTCCATCAATCGGGTCTTTCCGCCTGTCATAGAGGAAGGTTGGTATTCCAACTGAGGCAGGATTTTTTACTGCGCTTTCAATCTGGGAAATCTGCTCGTCTGTTAATTTTCCAGTAATCATGTTATCGTCAATCTTCAAAGCCCGCAGGACTGCGTTTGAAAAGTTGTATCCAACGCCCCTCACCCTTGGGAGAACAATCTTAAGCTTTCTCCTGCCATCCAGGTCAGTGCCTGCGATTCGGACAATGTATTTCAGGTCGTCTTTGATTTTCTCCCCCTTTTTGAGTGAGAAAAGTTGAGACTTATCCTGTGAAGGCTTCTTCTTGCCTTTATCGCCCTTTGAAGCCGGTTTCTCCGTGGCTTCAGGCTTTTCCTTAACTTCAGCTTCCTTTTTGCTCATGCTATCAACTTTAATGGGCCACTTAGGGGGTATTTTAAGCTTTTCCCTTGGTATCCCTTGGAAACGTTTTTAAAGGCTCCTTTTGCCAACCAACTAGATAGTTATGGGTTACCTGAAATACCTTGAAAAAAACCTCCGGGAAGGCACTTACGATACTGCTCTCAAGCAACGGCTTGTCGAGTGGCGAAAGCAGACCACAATTGTCAAGGCAGCTTACCCGACCAACCCAAGGAAGGCAAAGCTCTACGGCTACAGGGCAAAGCAGGGATTTGTCATCGCAAGGGTCCGGATTGGAAAAGGAATGTCGAAGAGGGAGAGGCCATCAGGTGGCCGTCGCCCGGCAGCAAGCGGTCAGGTGAAATACACCCCGAAGCAGTCGCAGAAATGGATTTGCGAGCAGAGAGCCTCGCGAAGATTCCCCGGCCTTGAAGTCATCGGTTCCTACTATGTTGCCGAGGACGGACAACGCGTCTGGTACGAAATTATTCTTATCAACCCATTCGACCCTTCAGTAAAGTCTGTAAAAGAATTAAAGCTCCCGAAGGGCAGGGGCTGGGTCTGGCGAGGACTGACACCTGCAGGGCGAAGGTCCCGAGGCCTTAGGAAGAAAGGACGGGGAACAGAACACACCCGCCCGTCGAAGCAGGCCGCCGTCCGAAGGAAAGCGAAGAATCGCGCAGCCAAGGGGCGAAGACAGAAGTACTTCCTGCGAAGAAAGGTTGCCAAGAAGTAAATCATAATGATTTCAGGAGCGAAGGTTTCGGCATTGTGTCATCTTTCAGAGAACCCGGAAAAAGTTGAAATAGCCTTTCTTAATGTTCTGCCGCCAAGCCTGAGGGAGAAGTTCTACAGGGAAGAGATTGTCGGCCACTTCGGAAAGATAATCAGCTTTTCAAAACAGCTGTCAAAATCCAAGGCAAGGAAACTGGCAGCTTACCTTGCGGAAAAACTTCCAAAGGCTGACAAGAAAATCCTTTCCGGTGAAATAGCAGAACGCCTCAACGGCTCGACCCTCTTTTTCAAGCTCGACAAGGGGAAAGCCCTCGAAGGCGAGCTTGCCCTAACTGGAGGCAGCGACGCTATCCTTGTCTCAATAACAATCGCAACCTTCCCAAGGGATGAAAAGAAAATAGTTGGGGAACTCAGGGGGATTTTCGCATGATTGAGGTCCTCCGGCTTAACCATCGGAAGAAGAGGGACGCCCGCATGTCGACCCACGTTGCCCTAATCTCAAGAGCCCTCGGCGCATCAAGGATTTCCTACAGCGGCGAGAGGGACTCGAAGATGGAAAAGACCTTGGCGAACGTAGTGAGCAAGTGGGGCGGGAAGTTTGCCATCAAGCATGTTGCTAATCCGAAAAAGCTGGTTTCCTCAAGGAAGAGGGGAGGGTGGAAGCTCGCCCACCTGACAATGTATGGGCTGCCGCTGGCCAAGAAGCTGCGCTCGCTGCGTTCCGCAGGAAAACTCCTTCTCGTCGTTGGCGGAGCAAAGGTTCCTGCATGGCTTTACGACGAGGCCCATTTCAACATTTCGATATCAGGCCAGCCCCACTCCGAGGCCGGAGCCTTAGCAATCCTCCTTCACGAATTAACCAAAGGTCGCTACCCGAAGTTCCGCGGAAAGCTGAGGATTGTGCCAACCAAATGCGGCAAGAAATTTGTTGAAAAGAATATAAGGAAGAGAGGGTGAAACCTTCCGATGTATTTCGACTTTGTAACCCAGAATAACCTGATTGGGAAACTCAGGCTTGCGAAGGAGCTGAAATTCACAGACGTCTGCGTTCTATCAAAAGAGGGAATCCCAACGCCGACAATCGCAGGCATCCACACCCCAACCTGCCTCCTTGTCACCGACGAAGTCAAGTCGATTGGCAGGTATATTGCTGAAAGGAGAAAAAGTGTTGAGCTGGTCGCCATCGCCTCCTCAAACAGGCTTCGCCTCATCAAGTCAATTCAGGACGACAAGACAGACATAATTATCCCTGACTTTTCAAGAATGAGGCTTGAGTACTCGACAATCTCCCTCTGCAAGAGGCACAAGGTCGCCATTCTCTTCGGCCTTAGGCCGCTGCTGAAAGCCTCAGGCCTGTCACGGGCATCTCTGGTAAAGCGCTACTCGCATGCCTTCGAAAATCTTGGTTCTTGCAAGACCTGCATTGGCTCGCTAGCTGTCGAGCTGCTTGAGCTGAGGGCGCCAAAGGAGATTACCAACTTTTTCCACCATCTTGGGCTGCCTCTGGACAAAGTCAAGCAGGCCATCACCGAGACGCCGAAGAGACTGGTCCACAGGAACAGGAAACGCCAGAAATTGGTCGCCCCAGGCGTCCTACGCCTATAGTTCTGGTGTAACCATTTTATCGTGGCGAAGTTATATAAACCCCACTTGCGATACCGCTATGTCGCAACCTTGAGGAGGGGTGGCTGCTCAGGAAGCCTAACCACCATCTAGACGAACCCTGTTCGTCTGGAACCAGCTTCTAGCTGGTCATTGCCTTGTCCACCAACAATGAGGCCCTCTTCTTATCAGCTGCCTCCCTCGTGCGACACTAAAGGTGAAGAGATGCACAGATACGATGAAAAAACCGATTCCTTTGGAATAGATGCCGTCTACGACGAAAACCTTGACGTATTTTATTCCTTTGAAATAAGGGAGAGGGAACTTGACGATTACCAGAAAGGTTTGCTCAGTTCAATGGGACTAAACTGGGAGGAAGCGACAGTTGTCCTTAAACATGACGGAAACGAAATCGAATTCAGGCCTGAAATTGACGGCTCAGCCTGCATAAGAATGATTAGCCCCTCAGGCAAGGGAACTTCAGAAAGCAGGCCAATGGCACCTATTGAACTCTCAAGGCTTGAACCTGGAAAGTCAGTAATTTCAAGGCTTCTCAAGGTGTCCCCATACCTGAACGATTTCTACCAAGATAACAGGGTAGATTTTGGCATAGATAACCAATAAATAGGCTGAGAGTTTGTTTTTCAACATGTCACGATACATCGTATTTGAGCTCCTTACCGATGGCAGGACAGCCTTCTCGTCCGACGAAGCAGCCTCCGCCATAACCAAGGCGGTCCTCCTTGAAATTGGCTCAACCGGCGCCGCCCTTGCTGAATTCAGGGTTATGAGGGAGAGATTCGAGCCAAAGCTCCAGAGAGGCATTATAAAAACCAATATAAAGGGTATAACTGGGGTTAGAGCAGCACTTGCGCTTATAACTAATATAGGGGGCCAGAAGGTCCTTGTGAACGTTAGGGGCGTAAGCGGCACAATCAAATCAGGAATGTCAAAATTCATGGTTAAGAAAAGAAAGGTGATGAAAAAATGCACATAGTAACGCCGGATTCGATGGGATATGACAGGGTTGTCACGTCTTTTTCGCCAGACGGACGACTGTTTCAGGTTCAGTACGCAATGGAGGCTGTCAAGCGGGGAGCGACCGTTGTCGGGCTTATTGCAATGAATGCAGTCCTCCTCGTGGCTGACAAGAGGATAACAACCGAACTGATGGTACCTGAATCTGTAGAGAAAATCTACAAGATTGACGAACACATTGGCGTCGCAACCAGCGGCCTTGTCGCAGACGGCAGGAAGATGGTTGACGAGGCAAGGGTTGAGGCCCAGCGAAACAAGCTAATCTACGGCGAACCAATCGAGACAAAAAGCATCCTAAGATATATTTCAGACATGGCACAGATGTTTACCCAGTACGGCGGGCTCAGGCCGGTGGGCGTAAGCCTGCTTGTTGCAGGATACAACAGCGAGCCAAAGCTTTTCGAAACAGACCCTTCAGGAACCCCAACCGAGTGGAAAGCCACAGCCTTGGGCGAAGGCAGGGAAGAGGCGATGAACATTTTTGAGAAGGACTACAAAGAGGGGCTCTCTGTCGACGAGGCAATGGCACTGGCACTGAAAGCTATCGGCAAGGTTATGAAGAGGAAGCCGGAAGCGAGAAAGATAGAGGCTGCAATAATAACCAAGAAAGGATTCAAGAAGCTTTCAGAAAAGGAGCTTGACGGTTATCTGGCGAAGGTTAAGAAATGATGAATTATGGTAAGTGTAGATAAGGCAAGCGTTGTAAGGATTGAAAAGAACGGAAAAAAATTTGAGATTCTTGTCGACCCGGATTTAGGTTTCAAGTTCAGGCAGGGCCAACCCTACGGGATGGAAAAGCTCCTTGCCGTAAACGAAGTCTTTCGTGACTCTCGCAGCGGCGACAGGGCTTCGGCAAGCGAGCTGTCCGACGCCTTTGGCACAAGCGATGTGATGAAAGCTGCCGAGCTGATTCTCAAGAACGGCAACATGTCCCTCACAAGCGAGCAGAAAAGGAAGATGACTGGTGAGAAGAGAAAGCAAATCATTGAAATAATTGCAAGAAATTCAATAAACCCGCAGACAAACCTGCCCCACACAGCCTTGCGGATTGAGACCGTTATGGAACAGGCAAAAGTGAAGATTGACCCGTTCAAGAAAGCGGAAGAACAGGTCGAAGCAATCCTTAAGGAGCTCAGGGTAATTATCCCGATAAGGTTTGAGAAGAAAGAGGTTGCAGTGAAGTTCCCCCCGGTTTCAGCGCCAAAAGCCATTGGCAGCGTCAAGCACTTTGCCACAATTAAGCGGCAGGACTGGCTGAACGATGGTTCGTGGGCTGCTGTTGTGGAGCTCCCTGCAGGCCTTATCACTGAGTTCTTCGACCTTTGCAACAGGCTTTCCCACGGGGAAGCGCAAATCAAGCTTTTGGAAAAGAAAGAATAATAGTTAAAAAAATAGGAAGTGAAAAAATGAGTGAATTAAAAACACAAAGTAGGCAAGTAGTAGTCCCTGGCGAAACTTTAGCTACAGGGCTGGACTACCTGCCAGGAAATGGAGCATACCGTGACGGAGAGATTATCCGCTCAGGGCTGCTCGGAATAACAAGCGTCGCAGGACAGCTTGTTAAAGTAATCCCGCTCGGCGGGAGATACATTCCAATGGAGGGCGACATCGTGATTGGAATAGTCGACGAGGTCCGCTTCTCAAACTGGAGTGTTGAGATAAACAGCCCCTACAAAGCGCAACTGAAAGTTGCCGACGCGTCGAATCGATTCATCGACACGAGGCGTTCAGACATGACGGACTTCTTCGACTTGGACGAAACCGTCATAGCCCAGGTAATTGGAGTTGACAACAACATGAACATCAACATATCGCTGCGAGGCCCGGGGTTGATGAAGATAAAAGACGGGAAGATAATTCTTGTAAACCCGGCCAAGGTTCCGCGAATGATTGGAAAGAACGGAAGCATGGTCAGGCTTATCAAGGAAGGAACCGGCTGCAACATAACTGTTGCCCAGAATGGAAGAATCTGGATAAAAGGGCCAAACAAAGACAAGGAAAATCTCGCCCTCAAGGCGATAAAGCTTATCGAGGACGAGGCCCACACAGCAGGTCTGACCGAACGTGTGCGCGAGCATCTTGGCATGCCTAAAGAAAAGACGGGGGGAGCCTGATGGGAGACAAACCAGAGACTCTGATAACCGACGGTGTCCGTCTTGACGGGAGAAAGCCGAAAGACATGAGAGCGCTGAAGATTGTCGCAGGATTTCTCGAAAATGCGGATGGTTCCTGCTACCTTGAATGCGGCAGCACAAAGGTTGTCGCGGCCGTCTACGGCCCAAGGCAGGTCCACCCAAGGCACGCCACTTTATTCGACAGGGCGCTCGTGCGCTGCAAGTATGACATGGCTGCCTTCTCAACTGACGGGAACAGGAAGCGACCGGGTCCGGACAGGCGAAGCAGGGAGATTTCGAAGGTTTCATCTGAAGCTCTCTCGTCAGTCGTCTTCACCGAAGCCTACCCAAGGACAGCAATCGATGTTTTCATCGAGATTATTCAGGCCGATGCCTCTACACGGGTCAACGGTCTGACAGCAGCTTCAGTAGCTCTGGCCGATGCAGGCATCCCAATGAGGGACATGCTTGTCGCACTGAGCTTTGGAAAGATTTATGGGACCCAGGACGGGAAACCCGCTGAAGTTGTCGCTGTCGACATGGACAAGCCAGAGGACAACTGGGGACTGGCCGATGTAGCATTGGCTTACATGCCCAACCTTGAAAGGTTTGTCCTGTGCCAGATGGATGGGAGGCTTACACACGACGAGTTCAGAGACGGACTTGAGATGATAAAGAAGCCTGCCCAGGAGCTGTACAAGCTTCAAAAGGAAGCACTGAGGAAGAAATACAAGGGGTGATGAAGATGATAAGCGGAATAACAAAAAAATCTATAATGGATTTGGTCTCATCAGGCCAACGGCTTGATGGACGAGGAATTGACGACTTCAGAAAGCCGAAGATTACCAGAGGCGTTGTAAAGAATGCAAGCGGCTCCGCAATGGTTGAGCTTGGAAAGACAAGAATCATTGCAGGAATCAAGATGTCGGTTGGAACGCCCTACCCCGACAAGCCTAACGAGGGAAGCATAGCGACAATGGCAGAGCTTTCCCCAATGGCACACCCTGAATTCGAGGCTGGCCCACCATCGCCGGCAGCAATTGAGGTGTCAAGGGTAGTTGACCGGGTCATCAGGGAATCCGAAACACTCGACTTCAAGCAGCTTTGCATAACACCGGGGGAGAAGATATGGCTTCTCAACCTTGATATGTACGTCCTTGACATGGACGGCAACCTGTTTGACGCAGGGGTTCTTGGGTTTATGAGCGCCCTTCAGGGCGTTAAGTTCCCAAAGTACGAGGATGAGAAAGTTATCTGGGACGAAACCGGAGACGACCTGACGCTTAGCGGCACTCCCATGGCAGCAACCTTTGCAAAACTGAACAACAAAATAGTTGTCGACCCAACCAGAACGGAGGAAGACCTGATGGATGCAAGGCTGACGATTGGCCTTAAGGACAACGATGACATCTGCGCAATGCAGAAGGGAGGGGAAGGCTTTTTCAAGCCGTCTGAATTTGACGACATGCTTGAGAGGGCAAAGAAGCATACAAACTTCCTGAGAGGTCTTGTGAAATGATTGACAGGGTGAATGCAAGAACAATACTGAACTCCCGTGGTCAGAAGACAATTGAAGTAGAAGTGGAAACCGACAGGGCTGTTGCAAGAGCATCAGCCCCTTCCGGAGCTTCGGCCGGAAAGTTCGAGGTCATCCCTTTCCCCAACGGGGTCAAGGCAGCCGTTGACACGGTCAAGACAAAGATTGCCCCCCTGCTTCGCAGCATGGACGAGGCACAGCAAAAAGTGATTGACAACAAGCTTCTTGAGCTGGACGGAACAACCAACCTCTCTAAGATTGGCGGCTCCCCCATCCTCGCAACCTCACTGGCAGTCCTGCGCGTGGCAGCAGCTTCCAACGACAAAGAAATCCACGAGTTTCTCAACCCAATGGCAACCAGTTTTCCTTATCCTCTCGGCAACATCATCGGCGGAGGCGCCCACGGTGGGGGAACTGACATTCAAGAGTTTCTTGTAATTCCCCTTGGCGCCAAGAACTTCCCTGAGGCAGTCTTCACCAATGCAGCCATCCATGCCAAGGCAAAGCAGCTTCTCGCAAAGCGGGACAAGAAGTTTCTCTCATCAAAGAGCGACGAAGGTGCATGGGCAACAGGCTTGCCAACGGAAGACATCCTTGACCTCCTTTGCGAGGCAATAAGGGAGATAGACCCAAAGGCAAAGCTCGGCCTTGACGTTGCAGCCTCCCAGCTGTGGGACGGGGAAAACTACGCCTACACCAGAAGCGGAAAAAACCTCACCCCCGGCGAGCAAATCGACTACATGCTTGAGCTGCTTGGAAAGTACCCGCTCATCTACCTTGAGGACCCCCTCCACGAGGAAGACTTCAAGGGTTTCGCAGCCCTAACAGCAAAAGCCGGCGGCACTTTCATCTGCGGCGACGACCTGACAGTCACCAATTCCGGTCGTCTCCAGAAGGCGCTCGACGCCAAGTCAATCAACTCAATGATAATCAAGCCGAATCAGAATGGCACAGTTTCAGGAACCCTTGAGGTTCTTGATTTAGCCGAGGAAAAAGGCATCCTCAGGGCTGTCTCCCACCGCTCCGGGGAAACCAACGATAACACGATTTCCCACCTCGCCCTCGCCTCAGAATCGCAGCTTTTAAAAAGCGGGGTGGTTGGCGGTGAGAGAATTGCCAAACTGAACGAGCTGATAAGGCTCTGGGAAAAGGTCGAAAGGCCAACCATGGCAAAAATAAGGTGAAAAAAATGAAACAGGAACTATTCCTAACGTACGGTGTCCACATAGGCACACAAAGGCGAAGAAAAGACATGGACGAGTATGTCTACAAAATCAGGCCGGACGGACTTGCAGTAATGAACATCCAGAAGGTCGAGGAGAAGCTTCAGGCTGCGGCACGATTCCTCTCAAAGTTCGAGCCGTCCGAGGTCCTTGCCGTAGGCGCCCGTGACTATGCCCAGCAGGTAATAAGGAAATTCACCGAAGTTACCAAATGCTCAAAAAGAGAAGGCCGCTTCCTTCCGGGTTCCTTGACCAACCCGAGCTATGAGGCCTTTATCGAGCCCAAGGTCATCCTTGTTGCCGACCCAATTGTCGACAGGCAGGCAGTTGTCGAGGCAAACCAGGTCGGAATCCCGGTAGTCGCTTTCTGCGACACAAACAACACAAAGGAGTTTGTCGACGTCTTGATTCCAGGCAATAACAAGGGCAAGAAATCCCTTGCCATGCTCTATTGGGCCCTAGCCACCTTCTGGCTTCAGGAACGTGGCGAGCTGCAGGATGGCGGAGAGCTGACAACTCCCATTGAGGAGTTTCTAAATTCTAAGTAATTGCCGAATTCAAATCGGCAAGCATTAAATAGGGCAGTCATCAACCTCTCCCTATGCGAGGCTACATGACCCACCTCTCCCGAGACATTGCCTATCATGCGGGAGTCTTCAACCCGACCGTCGATGTCTACATCTCAACTAAAAACGGCGGTGTCCTTGACGTCCTTGTAGAAGATGTTCTCATGAACAAATCAGCAAAAGTTGAGCTTCACGAAAGCGTCAACCTTGAAGCAACAGGCGACATCCTCCAGGCTGTCAGGTGGATGTATGACAAGCTCTCAAGACTTGTATCAGCCGGCTACCACTATGTGAAAAACAACTCAGGCCACAACAGCTTCACCAAAAGCAAGGAATACAAAACTGCAACAAAGTCAACCTACCACACAAGGGAATTCAGGAAAGACGACAAGAGGCCTATCGAAATGGCAAGAACCAATACCTATCTCGAGCAATCCTACCTCGATGTCAGCAAGGACTATCAGGAGCCTCTTGACCCCGAAAAGACTATATCCCAAGAGAAAGACTCAAAGAATGATGATAAGGCTTCCGACAGCCGCAGGCAGTTTCTACCCGAGGACAGAGAGCGACCTGAGGAAGATGATAGAAAAATGCTTCGCTCACCAATTGGGCGAAAAGAGAGGAAAAAGCCTCGAGATGAAAGCAGCAGTAGTTCCCCATGCAGGCTACACCTATTCGGGTCCCTGTGCGACTCATATCTACGCACACTTACCTAAAGTTGAAACCGTCGTCCTTCTCGGCCCAAACCACACAGGCTATGGTGTCCCAATCTCCATCTCCGACGCCGAAGGCTGGCAAACGCCTCTGGGCAAGGTCCTTATCGACCAAGAGCTCAAGGCAAAACTCCTTTCCGAATGCGACGAAGCCGAGTCCGACTCAAAAGCCCATGTCTACGAGCACTCCATCGAGGTGCAACTGCCGTTTCTCCAAACCACCCTCACCGACTTCAAAATCCTCCCAATCTGCGTAGCAGCCTCCGACTTCAAAAGCCTGCGGGAACTTGGCAACGCCATTGCCAAATCAATCAACCGCACAAAGAGGAAAGCAATCGTCCTCGCCTCAAGCGACTTCTCCCACTTCCTAAGCGCCGGCGAGGCAGAGTTTAAGGACGAGATGGCTCTTCAGGAAATCCTCCAGCTTGACCCGAAAGGCCTATTGGAAGTCATCGAACGGGAGAACATCTCCATGTGCGGCTTTGCCCCAACAGCAGCAGCAATAATCGCAGCCAAGCACAACGGCGCCCACGGCTGTAAGCTCCTCCAATACTACACCAGCGGCGACATAACCGGCGACAACACAAAAGTCGTCGGCTACGGAGCACTGAGGATAATTTAAAATGGTCACCCCCGTCCTCTTCGGCGCAGGAGCAGCCCTAGGATGGGGCCTCCACGACTTCTTCGCCAAACTAACCCTGAAGAAAACAAATCCCCTTGAGACACTATTCAAAATCAAACTTGTCGGAACGCTGGCAATGTTGCTTCTCCTGCCTTTCAACCAACTAAGCCCGAAGCTCTTGCAACAAGACATCCTTCTCGCAACTATTGCAATTGGAATCTTCGGAACCTTTGGATTCCTCATGCTTCTCACCGCCCTAAAGAAGGGAAAGATAGGGATTGTCACACCAATATCTTCCGCAGGAGGGGCCTTTGCGGCAATTGGTGCAACAATCTTTCTAAGAGAAATCCTTTCATTAAACCAGATAGGCTTGGTTTCTCTTGTCGTAGCTGGCGTAATGCTTGCATCCTACGACCCAACGGGATTGAAAAAAATAAACCTGCTTCAGGCGAAAGGCGCAAAAGAGGCAATCGCTGCAGCAATCCTCTGGGGATTTGGATTTAATGCAGTGGGGTATCTTGTCAACAATTTGGGATGGTTCAATGCCCTCGTGGCAATCCAGTTGGCTTTCCTAACAGTAGCAGGTGTCATTCTTTTTGTCAAAAAAGAAAAATTCCTCTGCAAAGACTACAAACCCTTCATCATACTGGGATCACTCGACTTGCTCGGATTCATATCTTACAATCTTGGCGAAGAGCTTGGCTTCACCGCAATCTTGGCGCCAATAGGCTCGGCATACCCAGTGGTTGCATCCGCCCTAGGCTACCTCTTCCTTCGCGAGCGTATCAGCGCCAACCAGAAACTCGGAGTGGCAGCAGTCATCGCAGGTGTGATTGCGCTGTCAATAGGTTGATTCTCGGCTACTCGAACTCTTCTCTGGGCTTCCCGCTCTGTCTTATGATATATTTTATGACAAAAAGGCTGACTTCCTTATGGTGCGGGACCCAAGTTATCAGGACCCTGCCCGACCGGTCCTTCTTTTTGAAGGTTGCATGCTTGCCCGACCTTACCCTTCTAAAGCCGTTGCTCTTCAGAATTTTAACAACTTTTTGCCTTGGAAGAGGACGAAGCCTTGCCATACAGAACACCTTCTGGCACTTTCACCGGAACATTTGTAAGCGAAACTGACATTATTTCCTTCATCTTCGGCTTGGGGGTATCGGGGTCTTTGAAGTAGTCGTTAATCAGGTCTTCCATGTTTTCCTTGACTTCTGCCTCAGTTTTGCCTTGGGTGGCTAGGTCAAGTATCGGACAGGAGGCCACAAACCATTTGCCTTCCCTTGAGATCACTACAGGTAAAGGTATCTCCACGTTCTCACCTTCATTGATGACGAAATCCGACTTTATAAGCCTTAGGCCTTAGCGCTCTAGATCGGCGTCGCGGCCGTCATTGCCGGAGTAATAGCTCTCTCTCTACCGTCTCCGTCCTGATTCCGGGAGGAGACTGGCGAACCTTGACATGGCAGGTTGGCCCGTTCGAGTTATTGGCAGGCCACTTTGCGGGTGCATTAATCGACTTCCTGATAGTCGCTATTGTAATCTTCGCAATAGTCAAGTGGATAATGAAGGAAGACACGGCCAAGAAGAGGTAGGATTAACTCCTGCTAATTCTTACAATCGAATAGAACGCTACGAATCCCATTGTGAATATTGACACCAAGAGCAGGGACTGGAAAATGTCTCCTGTCCACCATACATGTCCCTCGTTAGAAACAATCTGAACACTTTCCTCCAGAACTACAGCGAAGAAATTCAGGATAGTTCTGCCAACGTACATTAGAACTGGCAAAACCCAGAATGCCTTATTCTTAATCAAGATGTTTGGGTTCGGATTCTTATTCGATTTTAGATAAATCGCGAAGAGAAGGTAGAAGGTGAAGACGCACAAGAACCAGCCCATAAAATTGACGAACGGGACGCCAAAATATGCCCCGCCGTTATGCCAACTCCAAAATTGGCCAATTGTTGAGCCAAGCGGGTCCATAGTCAGGTCCCACATAACCATGACAAAAGACGACAGCAGGGGCAGCAGGAGTACTTCCGAACCCTTGACCGAAGAGTCCTTTTTGTCTAACAATATTGATGCGACTGTCCATGACAAATATCCCATTGCAAGATATGCAGGTATGATAAGGGCCGGTACCAGCCCCACCCATGGGCCTATGAAATTCTGAGTGTAGTTGTAATGCCCGAAGGGGAACCCTGTCAAAATGCTCAATGTTTCATAAGACCAGCTGACAACAGTCACTAATCCGGTGAAGAGCAGCATCGTCTTCCATCCATATCTTTTTGCTCCATGATAAAGCGCGAAAGCCAAAAACAGGATTGTATTTATTGATGCATAAATCGGGTCTCTCGTCATGGCCGAAGCCGTAAACAAAATCGCACTAAGGACGACAAGCAATATTCCCGCAAAAATTATTTTTTTACCGATTTTTAGTTCCCTTTTCAAAACCTTTCCACCAAGACTCTCAAGGTCCTTCGTTTTATTAACGCTTCGTAAAGAACGATAAACCATATTTTCCCATTCCCGGGCCGGTTTAGCTGTTCACTAAACCCCAGTCAGAAACTTATTTAAACTCCCGACCAACAATACAGCTTGGTCAGCGGTCAAAGGTCTCCGGCAAGACCCGTTCCCATTCGAACACGGAAGTGAATCGGAGGCGCGATTGCGATTGTACTGCCTTTTCAGGTGGGAACCCGCGAACGCTGCTGCCCACTTTTCCCATTGTCTTCCCCAAGCTGGTGCTTTATAAGGGAAAGGGACAATTCTGTACCGTGAGGGACATAATATTTATAAGCTAGTTCAGGGTTAGTTACTATAAGGTGACAAATATGGTAGCATACAAAAAGCGGGAAATGAAGCTCAAGGGAACAGGATATGGAAAACTAACTGAAAATCCCGGTACTATTTCTCAGGATGAAGTGGATAAAGTAAAGACTTGGGATGGCTATGAGGGAATCCCAAAGGAAGAAGGCCACCTGACCCTTAGGGATGCAAAAGATTCTGACTTTAAGCATAAATTCGAACTATACCCACCCGAGAAGGAATCTGATTCAAAGGAGAGTGTCTCATATGGAAAAGAATGAAAACTTACTAACTGAATTTGAGGTCGGCAGTGTTGATGTGGTTGAGGAATACACCTCTGCAGGGCACGTAATCCATGTAGAGGGGGAAAACATTGGAGCAGACATTAACATCCACCCAGACGATGGCAAAATCAGCTTTACCGTCCACTCATGGGACAGGATTAGGGCCCGTCTTGCAAGGGACGAGGTCGAGGGAATTCTCTCCGAAGCTGTCATTAAGAACGATTACAAGGAGCTGGCCAAGAAAATAGCTGAAGAGCTAAGCGAGCTTGACGGCCGCAGGAAAATGCCTACAAACTGATTTGGATTGCCTCTGGGATGTATTCAATCATTCCTGAGGCTGTAACCCGCCTCTTTCTTTTGAGGCAGATGTCCCCGGCCACACCGTTGACTACTGCGGCAGAAACGGCTGATTCGTACTTTTTCCCAGACCAGGCCAAAAAGGTGGCCAGAATGCCTGCCAGAACGTCGCCAGTCCCGCCAACCGTCATCTCAGGGTTGTGTATGTGGTTTTCCTCAATCTTCTTCCCGTCTGTAATTATGTCAACCGGGCCTTTGACAAGGATTACATTCTTGCTCTTCTTGGCAGCAGCCAGAATCTTCTTCTTCGCCTTTTCAATATCCTGCGGAAGCCTGTCAAAAAGCCTTGAAAACTCCCGCCTGTTTGGCGTCAGGACAGCCCCTTTTGGGACGAATTTTGCCTTGAAGCAGTCAGCCTCCATAATGAGAGGCTTCTTAATCTTCTTCAGGAGAGTGGGAATCGCCTCAAGTGTTGACTTGTCCCGCCCGATGCCGTTGCCAATAACGACAACGTCGAACTTTTCCGAAAGCTTGACCAGTTCCTCGACATGCTCGACGCCGATTTTATCCTCACCAAGCTTAATGGTTATCAAATCAGGCGAATAGGAACTGATTGTCCAGGCTGTCTTTTCAGGGGCGGCTATTGTGACAATGTCAGCCCCGGCTGCAAGGGCAGCAAGGCCGGCAAGGGCTGGCGCGCCGGTATACATGTTTGAACCCCCAATTATCAAAATTCTCCCATAATCTCCCTTATGGGAATTGCTTGTCCTTGGTTTTACAACAGACTGAAGGTAGGACATGGGGTGTGTAATGATGGCAGCTTTTTTATAACCCACTCAAAATCTGAAACTACTTTAAGGTGTTCAGAGTACAAAATAATACATTGATAGACAGTTTTAGTGATTAAACCCGCCAAATAAAGCATATTATCTCCAAATCCCACCATTTCACATGGCCAAAATCCTGTATTTGATTGCCCAAAACAACTTCAGGGATGAGGAGTACTTTGAACCAAGGGAAATTTTCCAAAGAGCAGGTCACCTGGTTGCCACAGCATCAGTTGAGGCGAAGACCTGCCACGGCATGCTTGGAAGAACAGTTGTTGCAAACTTTGCAATCGGCGATGTAAAGCCACAGCTCTTTGACGCGCTGGTAATTGCCGGCGGCAGCGGTGCTCGCGACCTGGCAAAAAACCCGGTCGTCCTCTCGGTTGTCTCGTCATTCGACACAATCGGCAAGCCAATAGCTGCTATCTGCCTGGCACCTGAGATTCTTGCAAAAGCCGGAGTCCTCAAGGGAAAGAAGGCAACAGTCTTCCACGACAGCCTGAACTCAGACAGCATAAACACGCTAAAGGCCAACGGAGCAAAGTTTCTGCCAGACCCAATCGTTAGGGACGGAAGAATCCTGACAGCGAAAGGCCCCCAGTTTGCAAAACACTTTGGGGAAGAATTCCTAAAGCTGATTTAGATGGACCTAAAATTTGCAAAGAATCTTCTCGTTGCACAAACACTATTGGTTCTTGCATTCGTTTTACTTGGGAGTCATTCTCTTACAACAGTAATCACCCTTATCAACGTAGCTATCTTCGCAATAGCAGTTTTAGGAAAATTCATAGGCGATTTCATAATAGGAAAGTTATTCGGAAATAATAGCCTTCCAACTTGGAAAAGTTTTCTTCTTGGAGTAGGGATAATCTTGGCATTTCTCTGTTTGTTGTCCATTCTTCTCTTTGCAGGTGTCAAGAGCAACTTTCCCCTCCTCGCTTTACAAGTTTTTATCGCTTCATTCCTCTTAATCTCGGTCTTCTCAGGGGTAATGTCAATCTTCGGAGCAGCTCTGGTAACTGCAGGGGAAAAAATAATCCCCCTTTTTCCACATTTGGAAAGAAAGGAACTACTGCAGCTTTCCCTCCTAACCCTTTTTGCAATCTTACTCACCGTTTGTTTATTTAACGACTTTTTTGGAATTTTTGTAAAGAAGCTTGATGACAGGGGCGCAACGCCAGCCGGAATTGAAGCCGCAGTTCAGAGCAACAACCAGTTCACCTTTGACCTCTACTCTCAATACAAGTCTCAAGAGGGAAACATCTTTTTCTCCCCCTATGGCATCTCAATGGCTTTTGCCATGGCCTATGAAGGAGCGAGAGGGAAAACAGCACAGGAGATTGAAAATGTCTTCCACTTTCAAAAAGAATCTACCATAAGGCAGCCTGCCTTTGCCAGAATCTACAACCAACTGAATCAATACGACAGAGAATATGAACTTAGGACGGCAAATGCCCTTTGGGCAAACAAGGAGTATCCCTTTTTGGAGCAATACTTCAACACAATAGAAAAATATTACGGCGGAAAAGCGACCAATCTGGATTTCGAAAGCGATTCTGAAGGCTCCCGCAGAACAATTAACGGCTGGATAGAGAAGATGACAAACAACAAGATAAAAGACATGGCTCCGTCAGGAACCATAACCCCTGACACTGGCCTCGTAATAACCAATGCCATCTACTTCAAGGGCAAATGGGAAACCCAATTTAAAAAAGAGGCGACACGGGAAGAGGATTTCAGGGTAACTTCGGAAAGGAAGGTTAAGGTAAGTATGATGAGAATTAAGGCTTCTGACGAACACCTTTTCAACTACGGCGAAACAGAAGACCTTCAGTGCCTTGAGATGGACTATATTGGAGAGGACATTTCTATGCTTATTCTTTTACCAAAAGACGACTCTCTTGAAACGCTTGAGCAGTCTCTTAACGCTGAAGTTTTGCAGGAGATTAAGAGGAAAATGGAGGAAAGGGAGGTTCACATCTATTTCCCAAGGTTCAAGTTTGAAACCAAATACTCAATGGAAGACACATTTAAGAAAATGGGGATGGAAGCCCCATTCGAGTGGCCCGGCGCCGATTTTTCAGGCATGGACGGAACAAAACTCCTTTACATAGAAAAAGTTCTCCACAATGCCTTTGTCGAGGCGAATGAGGAGGGAACAGAGGCAGCCGCAGCAACATTTATGTCGGGGGGGATAGGTGCTATGATGCAATCTTCAATCTTCAGGGCAGACCATCCCTTCATTTTCATAATCCAAGACAAAACAACAGGAACAATCCTCTTCCTTGGCAGGGTCAGTGACCCGACAAAATCTTAGCCATCAAGCAGCGTCTTTACCCTTGTCGGCTCATTGACAGCCTTGTTTCTTTCCAGCCTATAGGCAAAGCCGCTGACTGCCTGCTCAAGAGAATCTTCATGAGTGATGAGAATGATCTGGTCAATGATTTGCGGAATCCGCTCCCTCAGGGCATCGGCCAGCTCCCTTATGCCGCGGGCGTCCAGATTGTGAGTCGGCTCATCAAGCACAAGCCATCGAAGATGAGGCACCAAGACCCTTGCAAATCCCATCCTCAGGGCCAAACATGCCAAACTCCTTTCGCCGCCGCTGGCAAAGCCGTCAACATCAATCCAGCGTTCGCCTTCCTTTAGCTGGAGGATGTAGTCGCCGCCACTTCTGCCGCGCAAATCCTCAATAGATAGCCTCAGGGATGTGAAGTCCTGGTAGGGATAAAGCAGTGGCCAGAGTTCTGCAATTGCCACATTGATAGAATGGACAAACTCCTTCCGCAGGGTGACCTGGGTTTCCTTGAAAGAGTTGTGAAGCACTGCGACCCTTTCGCTAAGGTCTTTCAGCTGCCCAATCTCCTCCATGTACTTGTTTGCCTGTGAAAGGTTTCTCTCAAGCTCGCCCTGCCTCCTCCTGACTTCCTTAACCATGCTTGGAAGGCTTTTCGCCTCAGACTTTTTCGAGCCAACAACTTCCTTCAGCTCCCTGACATTAAGGGAAACCGCCTTCAATTCTTTTTCATCAAACTCAAGAGCAGCAATCTTTGTTTTCTGCTTATCAATCAGGCTTTCCAGCTCGCCCTTCCTTTTCGACAGCTTGGAGAACTCAACAACCTTCTTCAGCTCCTCTATCTTCCTCTCCAACTCGTCCTTCCCGGCCGTCTCCTCCGTCCTGACCTTTACCTCTTCCTTGACTATCGCCAGCTCCTCGCCTTTCTTCTTGATTTTCTCACTAAGAATCTCCAGCTCTTTCTTGATCTTAAAGAAACCTTCAAGCCTCCACTTCTCGACCTGAAGCTTATTTGTCGACTCCTCAAGGGCGTCAATCTCCTCATCAATCTTCTTCCGCCTGCGCTTGGCATCGTTCAGGCTTTCGCGCCGCCCTTCAAGCTTGACCTTATGGCTATCAAGCTCCTTCAGCATGCCTGACATTTTCCTAAACCTGTCAGCCGACGTCTTAACCTTCTCAAGCTGCTTCGCAAGCGATTCTTTCCTGCCTTTCACTTCCCTGAACTGGCTGAGCAGGTTGTCGTTCTTCCACACCAGTTCCTTAAGCAGGCTCTTCTTGTTTTCAACCAGCTCGGCTTTCTTCGCCCCTTCAAGAATGGTTTCACAGACAGGGCAGTGGCCTTCTGAACCCTCCAGCTGTTTTATCTGCTCAGCCATCTGAAGCCGCTCAGCTTCGTTCCTTGCAATTTCTTTCCTCAGCTCATCAAATCCATCCTCTGCCTCGTCCAGCAGATTTGAAACATGCCCAAGGCTTTCAGCCTCCCCTTTAACTGTCGGGAAGTCTTTCGTCTCGTTCTTCAGCCGTTCAATCTCTTTCTCAAGCCAGCCAGCCTCCTTCTCAAGCCCAAGTACCTCCTTGTCCGGCTTCCCTTTCTTCAGCCCCTCAATCTTCAGGTTCTCATCCCTGAACTTCTTGCCAATCTCCCTTGCCTTCCTGTCAAGTTC
>JAUXGB010000060.1 GCA_030622515.1 Candidatus Altarchaeota archaeon | reverse complement strand
CCAGCACCCTGATAAACAGTCCTTGTTGTCGAGATGAGGCTGGGTTCAAGCGATGAAGAGTCATCTATCTTCAGGTAATTTGTCGGCCTGATAGAGTCCCTTGAAGCGCGTTCGCTGATTTCAATTGGAACAACGCCCACTGATTCGGTGCCAATCTTGTAGGCAGACCAGCCCTCGCCGTCCGGCGAGTTGATGTTCACCTGCTTCGACCACATGGTCTGCGCAATGTAGGCATAACCGTTTCCGAGGAAATCTATCCTGTTCAGGTTCTCTATTGACAGTTGGTAGTATGGCTGGTATCTGAAGAGGGAAAGGGTGTAACGGTAGTCGTGCGTCTTCCCGTCATTGCATATTGTTGAAAAGTCATATTCAATCTGTATCTCGACATCCCCCTGCCTCTTTATCGTGTGCGCCTCATAGATGTAAGGACCGCAGGAGGAATAGTCCTTTCCAGCAAGGTAGGCAACAGCAGGCTGAACGCCGGTGTAGTATGCGTTTATCCCACTGTTTTTTGTGAAAAGGTTCTTGCCGTCCGCTTTTCCAAACCAAGTCAGGGCCCCGACATCCTTTCCAAGGCATGCCTTAAGTATCGAGTTCTTTATGCAAACTTCATCATTCTCCTCGACAAGCTCAAGGTCTGTTTCAAAGCTCGGGTTTCTGGCTTCTGGGTTGTTGTAGTAGATATAGTAGCTCTTTGTTTCCTTTCCGGAAACGTCCACCCCGAACTCAATTCCGCATTTCTGGGAGCCCACGGGGAGGGCCTGCCCTGAGGCATCAATTACCTGGAATGGGATTACTTCCCCCTTTGAGTCGACAACCCTAAGTTCCTTCTGGCAGTTTGACGTGGCAAGCCTGAGACCTTCCAGCCCGAAGGAAACTATGTCGTCCCTCTCCACCCCTGAGACATCTGCGACAGTGAGCAGCTGCCTGTTCAGCCAGTCAGGGTTCCACCAGGCACCTGAGCTTACAAAAGGAACCTCGTTCCTCTCCTCATCAAAAATAACGATTGACTCGAGCGGGACTACCTTTTCAATCTCCAATGAAATCTTATCTTTTCCTCCGGCCCATTTGTTCTCCACCCGCTCTTCTGTTGGGTTCTTGACAAGAAGGCCGCGTCTCCATTTGAACTTAGAGAGTTCAGTTCCCTGAACCCTTATCGTATCCCTTGCAACCCCATTTGCAGTAACCTTGACTACATGGGTCCCGACCTCCAGCGCCGCTGGAAGGGCAACATAATCCATCTCACCCGGGTAGATGTTGCCTAAAGCCTCGTACGGCTCAACAAGCATGTCATCAACATAAACCACAAGTCTGGTTATGGCAATGGTTCCCCTGTTTTGAACATAAACCCGATTTCCTGCAACATTGGCTATCCTTACCTGAGTCCCTGTCTTCTGTGTCGTGCTCAAAGCCCCTGCCGTCCCATACTCCTCGGCACTCTTCTGCATGTTTGTGTAAAATGTCCAGACCGCAGCCCCAACCGCTAGGGTGAGGAGAACTAGTAATACAACAGCTACAACAGGTGAAACTCCCTTTTCTATATCGTTCCTCTCCTTTCCTTTTCTACCACGCCTTCGCCTAACCATCTGACCTTTTTCCTCGCTTCCTCCTTTAATTGTTTTCTTCAAAGGTAAGGAATATCTGGCTTGAGCCGTCGCATCGGGGCTCTATAGGGCTTCGTGTCATCTCGGACATCTTCTCATTCCTCTCAGTGATTGCCCCTCCAGAGGTGAAGACGGTCCTTGTTGTCAGCCTGCCCGGTTCCATCTCAACCTTGTCGCTTACATCAGCCGCATTGGTTGGAATCAGCGAAAGGACGTAATGAAGCCTTGAAGCTTCCTCAGTGTGGCTGCAAAACTTTGTCACAACACCGACCCCCAAATCTGTCCCATTTGCGGTTCCCCAATAGGAGCACTTTCTTGCCGTGCACCACCCCTCGTTTGGAACAAGCTCCACAAGGTCCTTGTCCCACTTGGTCTTCACAAACAAGCTCTTCCCTGTGGCGTCCTTGAAGAAACTGATGTTGTTTAGGTTGAGAACGTCAATCTCGTACCAGTCAAGATAGGAATAGAAGTAAAGGACGTACCTGTAGCTGTATGTTGTCCCCTCGCACACGGTGGAAAAGTCATACCTGACAACCTTCGCGACCGGACCGTTTGAGAGCAGTGTCGGCCCTGAATCAACCGTGTAATTGGTGCACCAGTAGGTGTCAAATCCCTCCCAATAATGCATTGACGGCTGAACCCCGAGGCTGTAATACTTGTCGTCCCTCTCCCTTTCTGAAAGAAGGTTAATCTCCTTCCCGACAACGTCCGTCCCAATGTAGGTTATTGCGGCTTCATCCCCCGTCCCTAAGCAGAGCTTAAGCCTGCTGTTTTCATAGCAGTTGCCACTCGACGTCAGGTCGCTTGGATAAACCGGCGGCGACAAAGCCGAACCCGGATTAAAGTAAGCATAGGCAAGAATGTTGTCATAGTCATCCCTACTCCCGTTGAACTGGGTAATAATCTCGCACCTGCCGGAAGACGGGTCGCTGCCGCCATCATAAATCTGGAAAGCCATCTGCTCCCCTGCCGGCGAGATAAGCCTTAGGTTCTGGCTGCAGGTTCCTGAGGCAATTGTCATGCCATCCAGAGTAAGCCAGACCGGCTCATTTGTCCTCGGGTGGCTGACAGGGCTCCAAAAGTTCCTTGTCGCCGAAAGAACAATGGCCTTCCTTGTCCGCCAGCTAGGGTTCCACCAATCGTAGGCAAACCCCTCAAGGGTGTCCTGCGGCTTTTCAACTATCGCCCTAGTGTTGACCGCATTTGTCGCAAAGACTGTAAACCGATACTGGCCCTCAAGCGCGGTATTGTCAAAGACCCACTCCCAAGTTCCGAGAAACGCAGTCCCGTTAATCAATCTTCCAACCGTTCCCTCATCAATTGTCCCATCGGGCAGTTCAACCTCAAGAACCGTCTCCATTATGGGGGACCTTGACGCCCTTGCATCCATGTCAGCAGTCACAACAAACGTCTCGCCAGGCATGATTGAAATGTTCCAAAGCCTCGGGACTATTGGTATGTCAAAAACCTCCGGATTGTCAACTGACGGGCCTTCCTCCTCCCTCCTGACAACATAACTGTCGCGGGCGCCAAAATTCGAAACAACCTTGATGACATCAGGCTCAACAACAGCCCTCATTGTCATGACAAGGGTCCCAGTTTCCCCTTCCTTCAGGTAGGTAGAACTCCTGTGCGGGTCGAGAACCATTATCTCACCGTTAACATAGACTGTGAAATTCCTAAGGGTCCCCTTCCCACTGTTCCTGACATAAATCTGGTTGCCCCTCGCCCCTTCGACAGCGATTGCTGTGGCTGTCCTCTCGACATAGATATCAGTCTGCTCCTTGCCGCCTTCCTGAACATCCCTTTGGATTCGTGAGGTAAAGGCGTACATTACCCCGACAACCACTATCACAATGAGGAACATCATGGCTATAGCCATGATTAACGACATTGCCCTCCGAGCCATCAATTTTGAGATAAAACTCTCTCTATATTTGCCTTTGCAAAAAGCTTAAAAGCTTTTTTCGACTTCTTTGCAGAATGGCCTCCCAATTCAACCCCAAAAAGACTGAAGAAGACGTTATGTCTCTCTGGGAGAAGGGGGGCTACTTTGAAAAGTGGAAAACTCTCCAAGCCGGAAAGAAAAACTTCAACTTCATTGACGGCCCGCCCTACACAACAGGTTCGGTCCACCTTGGCACTGCCTGGAACAAGGTAATGAAAGACGCCGTCCTCCGCTACAAAGTCATGAACGGCTTCAAGGTCAACTGCCAGCCTGGCTACGACATGCACGGGCTGCCTATTGAAGTAAAAGTTGAGAAAAAACTCGGCATCAAGCACAAGAAAGAAATCGAAGCCATGGGCATCTCAAACTTCATCAACGAATGCAAAACCTTTGCCCTCACCAACCTCTCCTTGATGAGCAAACAATTCGCCCGCCTTGGGGTGTGGATGGACTGGAGTGCTCCCTATCGCACTCTGGATAACTCCTACATCGAGGGGGTCTGGTGGGCACTCAAACAGGCCTACAAGAAAAACCTCCTTTACGAGGGCCAGAAGGTCCTAACTATCTGCCCACGCTGCGAAACCGCCCTAGCCAAGCACGAACAGGAATACAAAGTCGTCACTGACGATTCCATCTTTGTCAAATTCCCCCTCGTTGGAAAAGAGAAAGAGTTCATCCTCATCTGGACAACAACCCCATGGACCATCCCGACCAACCTCGCAGTAATGGTCCACCCCGACTTCGACTACTCGCGGGTTCAGGTTGGCGACGAAACCTACATCCTTGCAACCGAGATGGTCAAGCCCCTCTTCGAAAGGCTCGGCTTCGACTTCAAAATCCTCTCCACCGTGAAAGGCAGCGAGCTAAAGGGCACGAAGTATCTCCATCCTCTAACGGACGAGGTGCCAAAGCACAAGGAGCTTGACACCAAGCCAAACATCCACACCATAATCCTCTCAAAAGACTATGTCGACCTCGAATCAGGAACCGGCTGCGTCCACACCGCGCCCGGCACCGGACCAGAGGACTACTTGGTTGGGCAGGCCAACTCTATCGACCCCTTCTGCCCCCTTGAGATGAGCGGGAAGTTTACCAGCGACGGCGGAAAATACTCCGGCCTCTACGCCAAGCGTGACGCCGACCCATTAATCGTTGAGGACCTAAAGTCGAAGAACCTCCTCCTCGCCAGCGAAAAACTCCAGCACGAATACCCAACCTGCTGGCGCTGCAAATCCAAACTAATCTTCCTGACAACAGACCAGTGGTTCATTGCCGCCTCTAAGCTCAAGGACCAGATGCTTGAAGCCAACAAAAACGTCAACTGGGTTCCGGACTGGGCAGGCTCAGCTTGGTTTGCCTCCTGGTTGGAAAGCATTCAGGACTGGTGCATCTCCCGCCAAAGATACTGGGGCATCCCCCTCCCAATTTGGAAGTGCGACAGCTGCAGCCACCTTGAAGTCATCGGCTCGGTAAGCGAGCTGCCAAAAGCACCGGCCGACCTTCACCGCCCTGACATTGACAAAGTAACCTGGTCGTGCCAAAAGTGCTCCGGAACTATGAAAAGGATAGATGACATTGTCGACGTCTGGCTTGATTCGGCAGCGTCCCCGTGGGCATCCCTTGGCTATCCCTCCAACCCAGAGGTTCTCGAAACCAACTTCCCACTAGACTTCATTGTCGAAGCCAAGGACCAAATTCGCGGATGGTTCTACAGCCT
>JAUXGB010000059.1 GCA_030622515.1 Candidatus Altarchaeota archaeon | reverse complement strand
TGGGAGACGCGTATTGCAGCCCGGTTGAAGGGAAACTTGACAAAGTATCTAGTGAAATAAAGGCAGTTTTTTATGAAATAGGGACAGGCTTTGAGAGGGCTGAGGAGCTCTTGGAGAAGGCTGTGACTGGACCCTATGACACGCTTAAACTCTATTTCAATGATGACCGACCTCGTTACGGTCGAGGGAGGCAAGGTGGCGGACGCCATGACGGCCACGGGGGCGGCAACGGCCCCGGATTAGGAGGCGGGCTTCGGGACGCTAGTGGTGATCATAGCGGCCCATATGTGGATTGCCCGAGGAACCGAAGAAAGACAGATTCCGATGAATAGATAATCTCAGCATTTGTGGAGGGGATTTTGTGGATAAAAATGTTCAGGTTGGAGACAAAGTTAAGGTAAACTATATTGGGGCTTTTACCGATGGGAAGATTTTTGATACCTCCCATGAGGATGTTGCCAAGAAAGCGGGGATTTTCGACAGCGGCAGGTGGTACGAGCCGTTGGCAGTGACTGCCGGCGCAGGTGAGCTGATTAAGGGATTCGACAATGCCTTGATTGGGATGACGGTCGGGGAGAAGAAGCAGGTGACAATTCCTCCGGAGATGGCGTACGGGAAGAGCGGGGACCACCCTCTTGCCGGAAAGACTCTTGTGTTCAATATAGAGCTTGTTTCAATAAATTAGAGCTTTGCTTTCTTGCCGGCCAGCTCATAAGCTTTGAAGTATTTCTTCATCTGGTCTTTCCAGTCGCAGATATCTATCATCTTCCTCGCGTCCTCTTTCAGCTTGGCAAGCTGGAGGTGGGAGAGTTTCAGGATTGACTCGAGTGCGTTCGCGATGGCAGAGACAACCGCAGTATCATTCTTGCCTTTGGTCTTAATCACCTTGATGCCTCTCTTGGATGTGTCGCCGTAGAGTTTTGTGATAAATGAGCCAAAACCTGCAGTGTCTGTTGTAATTGCCACATTAAGGAGGGCAGCAGCCTCCATTGGGGTGTAGCCCCAAGGCTCGTAGCGGGAGGGGAAAACACCAATGTCTGAGCCATTCATAACCTCATCGTAGGTCATGTTAAAGACCCCGTCTCCGGGGCGGACGTAAGATGGATAGAAAATCGCATTGACAGGGTCGTTTTTTGTGTTGTTCAAACCTGCCTTTTTCAGGGCGGAGAGAATAGCGTCATCTTCATAGTTTAGTTCAAAAGCGCTGTAGGGCGGGGCGCTGCCTAAGCCCTTCATGTTTTTCTTCAGGTTGTCAAGCTCAATCTGTCTGTCTTTTGGCAGCTTCCTCCTCATGTCGTCAAACGAATCGGCTACGTCGATTTCTTTCTTCGTCTCGTCCCTGACCACGTCGACGATTCTTTCAACCAGCCTGCTGTTCTCCAAAAGCTCCTCCCTAGGCCCCTTGATGTTTGACGGGATGCAAATCAGGGCGTAAAGCTGCTTCCTGCTCTTTGATTTTTTCATCCTCCGGTTGAGTTCGCCAAGAGCGTTTATGAAGTAGTCGATTCCCTTGTTCTCAAACTCATAGCGGCCTGAGATAAAGGCAATCAGGCTGTCGCGCGGTCTTGGGTTGTAGTGGGGGAGAAACATTGCATCAATGACCTTGAAGATGTCATAGCGGTTTTGCTTGTGCTCCTTCAGCAGGGCTTTCGGGCTTTTCAGTTTGCCAAGGTTCATTGCATTCGGGGTGACAAGGTCTGGCTTTTTGCCAAGGATGTATTCGCACTCCTTTGCAACCGTGTCAGAGACAGTCGTGAAGACGCTTGCCTCTTTTGAGCAGGCAACCTCCATCAGGTGCTTTCCCTCAACATGATACTTGTAAGCTTCCTGAACGTCAACGGTCTTCCCTCGCGGCAGCCGCTCCTCAATCTCCCTCATCAGGTTCTGGCCTGCGCCACCTTTTGACCTGCCAAGGGCTGTTGCATGGGTTGTGAAGATGGTCGCCACCTTGACCCGCATGTCCTTGAGGTAGAGGAGGCCTGCGCCGGTAATCCATTCATGGAAGTGGCAGGCAACCTTCCGTTTCTTCAGCTCAGGCGTCTTAAGCAGCTTTTCAATAAGAATGCCGACCGCGGTCGACCAGGTGACGTTTTCGTCGAAGTCCTGCCCCATAAGGAGGGAATCTATCCTGTGCTTTTTCCACAGGTTGTACTTTATGACATTGGTCTGGGTATCGCTTTCGCCATCGTCTTTCGGTGCTTTTCGCGAGCCAAAGTCCCATGCCTCGAGAAGGATTAGCTTGGCATTGTTTCCCTTCACCCACCGGCCATAATGGCAGTTGATGCCGTGGTTTTTTAGCTCGTTGAAAATGGATTGGAAGCCTTTTGGCGGGGCCTCTTCTTTCAGCTCTTCCTTGGCAGACTTGGGGTCATACATCCCAATCATGATGAGGTTTTCCTTGAACTTTTTGACAAGCTCACCAGACATGGTCCTGAGGACAGTATAGATTCCGCCGACTTTGTGGCCTGCTTCGGAAGAAACTACAAAGAGGAAGTCCACCATAGCAAAATAAGGGCTTTTTTTCTTTATTAATGCTTTTCCAAGAGGGAAGAATAGAGGCGTTCTGTCTCTCCGGCCGCCTTTTCCCATGACAGGGTGTCTGCAAGCTGTTTGCCATTCTTGGATAGTTTTTTTCTCAGGGGCCGGTTGGATAAAAGTTTCACAAGTTCCCTTGAGAACCTGATTGTGTCGGTCGGTTCGGTCAGCAAAGCTGACTTTCCGTTGTGGAGCAGCTCGGCTACGCCTGCGTCTTTCGACAAGACAAGAGGTTTCCCGTAGGAGAGTGCTTCAAGAGCAACAATCCCGAAGGGTTCCCTCAGGGATGGCATGGCAACCAAGGTCGCCTGCGAATAAAGGGCGGCAAGCTTTTTCTCGCTTACCCGACCGAAGAACCTGACTTTCTTTTCAATCCCTATGAGCCCGGCAAAGTGCTTCAGCCGGGGGGCAAGCTGGCCCTGGCCAACGAGCCACAGCCTAGCCGAGGGCACCTTTTTCAAAACATCCTTAAAGGCGAACAGGAGGTATTCGACCCCTTTCTGCTCAGTCAGCCGGCCGACAAAGAGGAGCGTGTTGCGCTTGGCTGCGCCGGCAGGCTTGAATTTAGGGACGCCGTTGTAGATGACGTTGAGCTTCCTGTCAGTCTCACAAAGCTGCTTAACGTGGCGCGCCATCTTTTTGCTAACCGTGATTACGGCGTCGGCCTCGCGGACACCTTTTCGCTCAAGCTCAAAGATACGCGAGCTTTTGTAGAGGCGGCCGCCTGACCTGTCAAATTCGGTTGAATGGATAGTGAGAACTTTTGGCGGGTTCTGTGAAAGGAGAGCGTTGATAGTCAGCCAGTCGTGTCCGTGGACAATGTCAAAGTTGTCAAGGCGTTTATTGGAGAGATTTTCATTGTAGCTGTCGACATCGCCTGCCATTACCGAAACTATCTTCACCCTGCCCGCCATCTTCCTCTTCGGGGCGTTGAAGGAGGGAAGGAAGAAGGTTATGTCGTGGCCCCGCTTGCTTAAGGCTCTGGCAAGATGGTAGCAGTGGCGGCCTAAACCTCCTGAAATCTTTGGCGGGAACTCCCATCCGAGAAAGGCAATTTTCATCAATTAAGGGGAAAACAGCAAGAATTAAAAAGGTTTCCAGCCTTTTTACCTCAGGTGGACAAGTGATGGTTAGAAAAGCCCCGGCAGGACATGAGTTTTGGCTAAATATAGAGTATGGAAGGCCAGTCGCACGAGTGGAAAGCGTGCCCGAGCTGGCTGAAGCGCTGAAGATTGCGCCGGCAGAGGTGTGCAAGCACCATATGAAAAACGGGACAAATGACTTTGCCGAATGGATAGGCGGCAGCCTTAAGCAGAACGCTCTGGCGGCAAGGGTCAAACACGTTAAGCTGCATACTCCGTACGAGGCGACAAAAGACGAGCTGGTTGAGCTTTTGTCTGCCAAACGGGCTAAGAAGAAAACTACTTAAGCAAGTTTTGAAAGAGTAAAAAAAAAATAAGAAGGAAGTCTTATTCCTTCTTTGGTTCTTCTACTGGCGTCTCTTCAGATTTCTTTTCTTCAGTTTCTGGTTCTTCTTTCTTTTCTTCGACAGTTGTTTCTTCTTTTTTTATTTCTTCATCCATTTTAAATTACACCTTTTTTGTATAGATAAGGCTTAGGATTATTAATCCTTTAAAAAGACTTCTAATGAATTGAGAAAGAAGTCTTATTCCTTCTTTTCCTTTTTCTCTTCGGCTTTCTTTTCTTCTTTCTTAGGCTCTGGCTTCGGCTTCTCTTCCTTCTTCTCCGGTTTTTTCTCTTCTGCGGGTTTCTCTTCCTTAGGTTTTTCGGCTTTCTTTTCTTCTTTCGGCTTCTCAGTCTTAATCTGCTTGTCAGCAATCTTATGACTTTCAATAACCCTCATCTCATCTGTCTTTTGGTAGATTTTTGCAAAGCCGCCAGAGACGTTTGTGCCGGCCGAGGTCCTGAGCCTGTCAATTATGGTCAGCTTGCTGTCGGCGCCGACAAGGGCTGCGACCTTTTCCCGTACATCGTCCTGTCTAGGGGTGGCTTCACCCTTGTGAACCACCATAAACTTTACTTCCCGCCTCTTCAGGAGGGGGTTGTCTTTCTTCTCAACTATCTTAATTTCCATAAACTTACCTTACCCTCAGGGCATAGCGCCCTTTGACTTCGATTCCCATTGCGTTTGCAATCTGGCAGTTTTTCGGGTCGAGAATCAGTGCTGTCCCGCTCCAGACTGTCGTGAAGTCGGTTCCGTTGCAAAGAGGGCAGTGGTTGCCCTTAACAATTAACCTGCATTTCCTGCAAACTTTCTTCGGTTTTGCCATTTACTTCTTCCCCTTTTTCTTCTTCTCGTCTTCTTCCGTAAGCCACTCAAGCTTTCCAAGGCCTTTCTGCCTCATAGTGAGACCCAGCTTGGATGCTGTTGTCTGCTTAAGGGAAACTGTGACTATTCGAACCCGGACCTTGTCGCCGACCTTGACATTTCGCTTGCCGTCTTTTGTCGCGATGACGCCCTCTTTCGAATAAGACATGAACTCGTCTGTTATCTGGGAGATATGCACCAGCCCGTCTATTGGGCCAAGCCTTACAAAGGCGCCGAACTCAACAAGCTCGATAATCTCCCCGTCAGAAACCTCGCCAATCTCAGGCTTGTATGTCAGGGCCTCAAAGGTTGTATCATAGTAGACTGCCCCGTCCCCGGGGATGATTTTTCCCTCGCCAACATTCTTTATGCCTGTGACGCAAAGGACAATCCCCAGTTCTTTGTCCAAAAAGCCTTCAACAGTTTCCTGCAAGGCCTTCTTGACCGACTCTTTGGCGTCTTCGCCAAGGAATTTTGGCGGCACACGAACGCTTTCCTGCAAGGTAGTTAGTTCATACATGGATTATTCCTCTACTGCTTGGCTGTGAATTTCTCTTTAAATAGTTTCATGCCGTGAAGGACTGCCTTCTTGGCAGCTTCGGCATCTTTCCAGCCAATAATCTCGGTTTTCTTCCCCTCAAGCTCTTTGTAGGTGCGGAAGAACTCTGCAATTTCATCAAGCTT
>JAUXGB010000036.1 GCA_030622515.1 Candidatus Altarchaeota archaeon | reverse complement strand
TTCCAGAGGGGATGAGAAAGGTCTTCGTAACTGCCCATGACATAATGCCGGAAGACCACATAAGGATTCAGGCAGCCTTCCAGAAGTATGTTGACAACGCGGTCTCCAAGACTGTCAACTTCCCGAACGATGCTACCCCGCAGGCTGTCGAGAAGGTCTACCTCCTTGCCTACAAGCTTGGCTGCAAGGGAGTAACGGTCTACCGTGATGGCAGTCGGGACGAGCAGGTCCTCAATATAGAGTCAGTTGGGAAGAAGAAGCCGGAGAAGAAGGACAAGATGGTGGTTGTAGATTCAACCTTCGCTGGCGGATGCGAGACCTGCAGCATATAGAAAGCCATTTTTACCAAGCATGTTGGCTAAGCCTATGGGGCTTCGCAAGTATCTTCCAATTGTTTTAATCCTCCTCTCCTTTGCCGTCTCGGTTCTCTACTATCCGGCCCTGCCAGACCCGATGCCTTCCCACTGGAACGCGAGAGGCGAGGTTGACAGATATATGCCAAAAGACACAGCCATTTTCCTCATCCCCATCCTCTTGGTTGGCATCTATGTCCTCCTCAGGCTGGTTCCAAAAATCGACCCGCTTAAGAAGAACATAGAAAAGTTCCTTGACGAATACGAGAAGTTCATCCTAGTCATGATAGCCTTCATGGTCCTCCTCCACATTGGAATGATTTTCTGGTCGCTTGGCTACCACATAAGCTTCAACCTGATTATCCTCCCCCTGATGGCGGTGCTGTTCTACTTTGTCGCAGACCTTCTGGAGAAAGCCAAGCGGAACTTCTTCATTGGCATCAGGACGCCTTGGACGCTGGTCAGTGATGAGGTCTGGGAGAAGACCCACAAGCTTGGAGCCAAGATGTTCAGGGGCTTCGCCGTCCTCACCCTCATCTTCCTCCTCGCCCCTGAGAAAATCATATGGTGGGTTGTACTCATGATAGCCGGCATTATCTACCTTGTCTATTACTCCTACCAACTATATAGTGAACTTCCGGCCAGAAAACGAAAGAAGACATTTAAACTGTGAGGTTCTCCAACCATTATGGCATTTGATTTGATGGTTTTTGCAATTGTTGTGATTGTGCTGCTGATTGTAATCTACTATTACAACAGCATAGTGATTCTTTCGAACCGGCTGGATAACGCCTGGTCCCAAATTGATGTCCAGCTGAAAAAGAGGGCCGACTTGGTCCCTAACCTTGTCGAGACTGTCAAGGGTTATGTGAAGCATGAAAGAGGGGTCCTTACGGAAGTCACGAAAGCCCGCAGCGCGATAATGAATGCAAAAGGCGTGCCTGCAAAAGTTAAGGCTGATGACATGCTGACGGGAGCCCTTAAGTCGCTGTTCGCCGTTGCTGAGAACTATCCCCAGCTGAGGGCAAGCGAGAACTTCAAGATGCTTCAGGAAGAGCTGAGCGGGATTGAAAACAAAGTCGCTTACGCGCGCCAGTTCTACAACGACTCGGTCCTGACATACAACAACATGGTCACAACAGTACCGGGTGTGCTCTTCGCCAACGCTTTCGGAAAGAAAGAAAAACCCTTTATCGAGGCCTCTGCTGGTGAAAGAAAAGTTGTGAAGGTAAAGTTCTGATATGGCTGCGAGAACAACATTTTATGACGAGATTGCCCAGAACAAGAGAAAGTCAATTCTTCTGGCAGCTCTGGTCTTCATCACCATTGTGGGAATCGGCTACGCGATTGGGCTGGCTTACGACCCCGGCTTTGCCGGCGTCATCCTAATCATCTCAGGGGTCATCTCCCTTGCCTACGTCTGGTACACCTACTACAACTGCGACAAGATTGTCATCAAGGCAACAGGCGCAAGGCCGGCGACCAAGCGGGAACACGCCCATCTTGTCCACCTTGTTGAGGGCCTTTCTTTAGCCGCTGGCGTCCCGACCCCGAAAATCTACGTCATAGACTCTGACCAGCTCAACGCAATGGCTACCGGAAGGGACCCGAAGCACGCGGTTGTAATAGTCACCAGAGGACTGTTGAATTCATTGAACCGACAGGAGCTCGAAGGCGTCATCGCGCATGAGATGAGCCATGTTGCCAACTACGACATCCTATTCGCCACCCTTCTCGCGTCCATGGTGGGCGTCATCTCGATTGTGGCAGGAATGCTTAGGCGAAGCTTCTGGTTTGGCGGCCGCCGCAGCAGGAAAGGGGGCTCTGGAATTGTCATGGTTGTCATTATCCTTTTCGCCATCTTCGCCCCAATCCTGTCAAGGATGGTCCAGCTTGCCGCATCGCGGAAGAGGGAGTTTCTTGCCGACGCAACCGGTGCCAAGCTTACAAGGTACCCAAAAGGACTAGCATCTGCCTTGAGGAAGATTAAAGGGCACAACCACACCCCGATGAAGGTTGACGGCTCGACAGCCCATTTGTTTTTCGTCAATCCATTCGCATCGAAAGCCCTAACCGGCATGTTTTCAACCCACCCCCCAATCGACAAGAGAATAAAAATCCTAGAGAGTATGTAAATGAAAATTGGATTCCGTTCCCTTAACCGCAAGTTCTTCCCAAAGGACGAGCTGGCAAGAAGCCTCCGGAGGGAAATCTCTTTCGCCATGAACAACAGGCTGAAGCCGATAGCTATCAACCTTGACAGCCCTCAGGAAGTCAGCGAAAGGATTCCTTTCTCCTCCATAGTCTGCAACCCCCACTACCTCAACCTTGCGGCAAACCACAAGGAGACCTTCCTAAACGAGTTCAAAAAGTCGTTAAAGCTGGCAACGGCAGCAGGCTCGCGCTACGTCTCCCTCCACGCAGGCTTCAAGGACTACCGGGCATGGGTTCCGAACGGCGAAGGCAATGGCAGTCTTGAACGCGACAAGAGGAAGGAAAACCTTCTTGCGGCGGTGATGGCTGCGGAAGCTGAAGGCATTGAACTCCTAATAGAGAACAACGGCTCGAAAGGGAGGAACCAATTAGGTGTTGACCTCGAAGACTTCTCCTCCCTCCTTGTCGGCTTCGACGAGGTCGGCATCCTGCTGAACGTTGGCCATGCCAACCTTGCCGGAGGCGCTGAAGCTTTCCTTGAGAAATTCGGCACCAAAATCAAAGCCCTCACCGTCAGCGACAACGATGGGAAAAGCGACCAGCACCTGCTGATAGGGGAAGGAACAATCGACTGGGGCTCCCTGCTCGGGAAGCTGAGCGGCAAAGAAAGCCTCCTCCTTGACGGCTGGCTGCCGGGGAAAACCGCAGCCGAAAGCCTGCTTGGGGGAAAGAGGCGGATCGAGCAGCTTCTCCAGTGACACCCTTCACCAAACTCCAGTCACATAACTATTTAAATTCCGGACACACAATACAGGGCTATGACAACTCCAAACCGATGTGGTTTAGTTCATTGTTAGGGAACAGAGGAGTTGCGGGTTTTTTGGAAATTTTCCAAGGAGCTTGAGTTTTAATCTACGAGGTGAAAAAAGTGAAAACTAAAACAAAAGAGAGTGGACTAGTTCACCAGCGCCGCAGGAACACGAGTTCTTTGGATAGCTGGTAGAGAGTGGAAGCTTAGCCAACTTGAGCTGGAGATTTTGATTGGCCAACTTGAGGGAGCTGAAGCTGTAGAGGAGATGATGCTGAACTAGGGTATGAGCCCTAGCTGCATTGATTGAGGTGAAAAAAGATGGAAGAGAAACCAATGGACTGGCTTAACACGCGCAGGCGGGACAAGCCGACGAAAATTAAACGACGGGGCTGCCGGAAGGACCCGTTTCGGGAGAAAGTGAAGTGGTGAAAATGATGGAAAATAAAACAGAACTTGAGAAAGGATTTGGAAAGGAAGGTCGCGGCCAAGAGGTTGAGCTTTCCGGAGAAACTTTGACTGTTGAGAAGTTGGAGAAGATAGGAAGGGAGAATGCCAGGATAAAACTCTCGGAGGAGGCGAAGGAGAAGATAGGGGAAAGCAGGAAGATTATTGACAGGATGGTTGATAACAAGGAGGTTGTTTATGGTGTTACAACCGGGGTTGGAGAGCTTGCGAACGTCTTTCTTAACAGGGAGGAAGCAACGAAACTTTCAACATACATGGTTCTTAGCCACGCTTCAGGATATGGAGAGGCTGTCAAAGAGGAGGAATCCCGTGCTGCAATTGCTTCAAGGGTGAATACATTAAGCAAAGGCATCTCAGGTGTCAGGCTAGAGGTTGTTGAGAAGATAGTTGAGATACTGAACAAGGGAGTGACGCCTGTTATGTATCCTGCGTCAGTTGGTGCCTGCGGGGACCTGGCGCCTCTTGCTCAGGCAATGCTGGTCCCTATAGGAAGAGGAGAGGCGTTCTATAAAGGAGAGAGGATGCCTGGTGCAGACGCTCTTAAGAAGGCCGGAATTGAGCCAATAGATTATTCAACGCGAGACGGGCTGGCTGTCATTAATGGCTCCCAACTGACAACAGCACTTGGGGCCTTGGCAGTTTATGACTCGGAGAGGCTGATAAAAACTGCCGAGATAGCTGCGGCTATGACTTTTGAAGCGCTTAAGGCAGTCACTATGGCATTTGACGAGAGAATCCTCAAGGCGAGAGGGTTTGAAGGCGGAATTGAATCTGCTGAAAACATAAGGCGGTTGATTAAAGGCTCAGAAATTCTTGGAAAGCAGGAAAGAGTTCAGGACGCCTACTCAATAAGGTCGACTCCCCAAGTTGTTGGTGCTGTAAAAGACTCTTTGAAGTTTGTCAGGAAGCAGATAGAGATAGAGTTGAACGGAGGGGCAGACAATCCTCTTTTCATACCTGACGGGAAGGATGGAGCCTATCTTACAGGTGCAAACTTCCAAGGCACGCCGATTGGGCTTCCCTTGGAGATGTTGGGGGCAGGGATAACAGTTCTTGGTGTTATGTCTGAGAGACGGGTGAACAGGCTTGTCAATAAAAACCTCAATGTTGGGCTGCCGGGCTTTCTCATAGAGGGGGCAGGAATGTTTTCAGGCATGATGGTGCCGCAGTATACTGCCGCTTCCTTGGTCTGCAGGAACAGGACCTTGTGCACCCCGGCCATCACTGGGTCAATACCAACGGCTGCTGACCAGGAGGACTTTGTGTCTATGGCAACAAACACAGCCATTAAGACGAGGGAGATAATTGACAACACTAGTGCAATAATCGCTATTGAGCTTCTTGCTGCAGCTCAGGCGCTGGACCTTAGAGGGGGAGAGCCCGGGAAGGGCGTCAAGGCAGCCTACAAGGTGGTCAGGAAGTATGTTGACTTTCTCAGCGAAGACAGGCCACTCTACCCTGACATTGAGAAGCTTGCCGAAGTCGTTCGGAGCGGGGAGATTCTCGAGGCTGTCGAGAAAGCTATTGGGGGGTTGACATGATGAGTAAAAACCTATCGTATCTGAATGAAGGGGAACTGAACTTCTTCACAGCACAGGAGTCGATAAAAGATGGCATTAAGAGAACTTCAGTTGTCTTGATTTATCTTGGCGAGGAAGGTTTAGGTGGGGAGGTCAAATTGGAAAGAGATTTCAGACAGACAAGCAAACCTTATGAAGGACCTGTTGGATTGTCCAACGGGTTTCTTCGGGTTTTTGACCCTCGGCTTGATGGAGACGAAGCTGCCACAATTCTCGAAAGCGAGCTTGAAAAATATAATGTCTTTGGAAAAAGTGAGAGGCCTTACAAAGAGCTTTGGAATGCGAGGTTGGATGCGGCCTTTAAAAAAACCGAGGTTGGAGTAAAGGGAAATCTTGTCCTTACCTATGAAGGGCCTGACGAAGGCACTTTTGTAAGAGACCCTTACTGGGGTTTGCTGTAGGAAACTTGGCGGAGGCAGGAGCTTCCGCCCTTCCCCCCTCCTCGGGCTCGCAAGTTGCCTGCGGCAACTGCGCCCAGTTGCTAGAAGCAACTAGGGCCACCCCCCACCGAAAGGGGGAATGCCTGCGGGACGGCTACCTTTTTTAACCCCTGAGGCTTTCAGTTAGCTATGCCTAAGTTGATTCTGGCCTCTGGTTCGCCGCGGCGAAGCGAGCTGCTGAGCGAGTGGGGATACTCTTTCGAAATCGAGAAGCCTGAGTTTGACGAAGGCTCGGCAGGGGCCTGCGCGACGCCTGAGGAGTATGTAACCGTGCTAGCACTTGGCAAGGCTACCGAGGTCGGGAACAGGCTGAAGAGGAAGGACGCCATAGTTTTGGGGGCTGATACAATTGTCGTCCTTGGCAAGCAGGTTTTTGGCAAGCCGAAAGACGAGGCCGAGGCAATCGTCCTTTTGAAGAAGCTGTCTGGCCGGGCTCACCGTGTTATCACGGGGCTAGCCCTTTTTGACTGGGAGCACGGGGTGACTTTGACGCAGACAGCGACTTCGATTGTTGTTTTCCGGAGGCTAAGCCTGACTGATATCATGAAGTATGTTAGCTCGGGTGAGGGTAGTGATAAAGCAGGTGGGTATGCTATCCAAGGTAAAGGTGGAGGGCTGATTGCCAAGCTAAAGGGTAGCATGGAAAATGTCATTGGTCTGCCGAAGGCAGAAACTGGGGAACTTTTGGGTAAGTACAATATTGTGCCTGATGAAAAAGTGAAACCCTGAGATTGGTTTTGGAAAAAGTTGGCGTGCTATTGGTTGTCAGTCTTGAGGGGCTGCATCTTTTTGAAACGGGTTTTTGGAGTTTTCAATCCTGGGCCGGCTACTTTTTGAAAAGTAATACTTTCACTGGCGATAGTGACAAGCTCGCCTTTGGTGCAATGTACAATTTTGCAGCTGGCCGTGCTAGTTGATAGCGTGTTTAAATCGGGGATTTTGGTAAATTTTGCTTCCAAAACCGTTGCAGGCTTTCCTATCGGCGGAGGCTAGGCTCCGAATTCGCCAGCTAGACGGCGACCATACATTTTGGCTCCTGCAGGGGGTAGATTGGCTGGGTCGGTGAAATTCCTTATGTTCAGAAGTTGGGTTGCAGGCTAGACAGACCTCTTGGTTAATGTTTGCGCACCACCTCTAGACCTTAATAATAGGGGATAGGGCCTGACCATATGGTTTGGTGAAAATTGGGGGTAGGGGGCTTCTATCGGCAGAATTCAGTTGGGCGACAAGGAGGCAATTCTGTTTGTGCACTCTGGACAGACCCCCTCCCTTATGTTTGCTTGCCGGGTCTAGGCCTCGAATTCTGGGGATAGACGGCGACCATACCCTTTGGAGGGTTCTTTGTCAGGAAACCTTCTAAGTGGCAAATTCATTTGATAGGCCAGGAGCATGGTCTAGTGTTGCAGCGAGGACAAGCCCATATCTTTGTTTTCGCTTGCGGCCTCTAGGGGCCAAAATCGGGGGATAGACGCTGACCATGCCCTTTGGAGGGTTCTTTATGGAGGGGGCTTCTAACCCTTGAATTCCCAAGTTAGCCAATGACTACACTTTCATGTTGCAGGGGAAACGTGCTATACCTGCCATATTTGCATGCGGGCTGTGGAGGCAGGATTTGGGCTAATGGGGAGGAGCATGGTCTTTTGGAATTTTGGGAGTTAGAGGTATTGGGTGTTTCCAGTTCAGGCCGGCATAGTATGTTGCTATCGTTTTTGCATGCGGGCTGGCAAAGGCGAGCGAGTGGGAGCATGGCTGGGAAAGTATTTATCGAAACTGTGACCTAGTTCGGTAGTTATGGCAAGGCAAATTCTGATTTCGTTATTGGTCATTCTAGCTCTTTTGTCCCCTGCTGCTGCGGTGACGGAGAGGAAGGTTCTATTCTATGAGGTGCAGGCGCCGTCAGGATTTAGGATAACAGGCTCAGGTTACTCGCTGTTCAGTGCCAAGGTTGGCGAGCTGTCAGGGTTTGACACGGCTTCAATGACAGGCGGCACTATAACACGGGACAAGCTTGAGCCGTATGATGTAGTCATTATGCAGGACCTCAATACCCCGCTGTCGACCGAGGAAATCATTGCGATAAGGTGGTATGTTGGCGACCATGGCGGCGGCCTCTTCATCAATGGCGACCAGCCGGCAGGAGTGAATAATCTTGGGCAGATTTTCGGTGTCATGATGGATACGGAAGATACCTTTATTGTTGACACCTCGCTGCCTCTTGACACAACGCAGGGCGGGACGGAGGATGGCGTTTCGGCAGAGGAGCAGAAGTTCTACTTCAGGACATCAAACTTCCCGGACACTGACGACCCACAGACAGTTGATTTGGACGAGGTAACCCTGATAGGTGTTTACAAGGCGCATCCCCTCTTTGTCGAGTCGGTTTCAGTCCAGTCGCTGATTGGCAATACCCGGGTGATTGCCGCTGCGAGCCAGAAGGCCTATACTGAGACAGGAACCTTCTCGGTCAGTGAGGAGCCTCCAATTGCGGCAAGGGCCTTTTTTGGAAAGGGGGCTGTTGTTGTCCTTTCAGATTTTGACATGCTTTCAGATGCGCACATAACTGATGTTGACGATTTTAACAATACGATGGGCAATTCAGACTTTGGCCTTGCAATTGTCCAGTGGCTTGCAGATGATGACAACAGGGACCTGACGGCCAAGTCCCCAAGCGAGCTGCAGCAGCAGGTGCTTGACCTCCAGAAGGGGGAGAAGAGGCTTCTGGCAGACAAGGCGGGGCTGGAAGAGGACAAGGCAAGGCTGCAGGAGCTTTACGACGCAAACTTCACAATCTTCAGCGAGGAAAAAGTCAGGATGGACACAATCATACAGGACAAGAACCTTGAGCTTGTCGCCCTTGAGGAGGCGCTTGACGTATGTTCCCTCCAGAAGCTTGGCGGGATTGTTGTAACTATTTGTGTCCTGCTTGGGATTGCAGGAGCCTTTGTGAAGAAGAAGCTTGACGAGAGAAAGGCAAAGTCTTCAAAGCTTTCTGACATGTTTGGGAAGAAGAAAGAAGAGAAGCCGAAGAAAAAAGAGGGCAAAAAGGGCGAGGAAAAGCCCCCAGAATGAACAATTTTGGACAGCTAGTTTGACAATTATTAAAGCCTTAGACTGCCTACTATTAGTGGGAGGGGGAAGAAAGTGCCTGCTAAATTTAAAATTATCAAGCTTTTCACAAGAGAGGGAATTGGCCTGGTTGTTTTTGGCCGGGTCCTGAGTGGCAGCTTCAGGGCTGGCGAGAAGGGAAGGACCTGCGGCAAGGATTTCTACGTCCTCTCAATTGGCGAGGAAGACAGGCTGAAGCAGGCTGCAAGGGAAGGGGAAGAGCTTAGCCTTTGGCTGAGAGGGATAAACCCGGACGATATCTCCAGCGGAAGCCACCTGTTTTTCTAAACCTATTTATTTCTCACCCTACTAGACTTCACGATGGAGGTCCTCTTTGCTGCGTTGGTGTTTTTTGCGATTGGATTGTCCTATCTCCTGATTAGGGATGGGGTTTTTGAGAGGCTTTTCGACCCGCATGTCAGCTACATGAAGAAGGTCAGGAAGCATCTTTCGCGAAAGAGGAAGAGACGGGTTTAAATCCTTCTGGGTAAGTTTTTTATAGCCTGATTGGAGTGGTTTGGGAATGGCCAAGATAAGGATTACTCTTCCGGATAACCAGTTTCTTGACTTTGAAAAGCCCCTGACGGTTTTTGAGGTGGCGAACAAGATTGGTTCAGGTCTGGCGCGGGCTGCCCTTGCTGCCAAGGTTGACGGCAAACCTGTTGATTTGTCCTACAGAATCGGGAAGAGCTGCAACCTTGCCATCCTAACCTTCCGCGACCCTGAAGGCAAGCAGATTTACTG
>JAUXGB010000048.1 GCA_030622515.1 Candidatus Altarchaeota archaeon | reverse complement strand
GGAAAGCATTCAGGACTGGTGCATCTCCCGCCAAAGATACTGGGGCATCCCCCTCCCAATTTGGAAGTGCGACAGCTGCAGCCACCTAGAGGTTATCGGCTCGATTGAAGAATTACCAAAAGCTCCAAGCGACCTTCACCGCCCCGACATTGACAAAATAACCTGGCCATGCCAAAAGTGCAGCGGCACCATGAAAAGGATAGATGACATTGTCGACGTCTGGCTTGATTCGGCAGCGTCCCCGTGGGCATCCCTTGGCTATCCTTCCAACCCAGAGGTTCTCGAAACCAACTTCCCACTAGACTTCATTGTCGAAGCCAAGGACCAAATTCGCGGATGGTTCTACAGCCTGATGGGTTTGGGCATGGCATCAATTGGCAAAGCACCATACAGAGCAGTCTACATGCATGGCCACATTATGGACGACAAGGGCCGCAAGTTTTCCAAATCCCTTGGCAACTATGTCTCGCCAGACGAGGTCATCGTAACCTCCGGTTCCGAGCCTCTCCGCTTCTTCCTCATCGGCGGGGCAGGGGCAGGACAGGATTTGACCTACGGGGAAAAATACATTCGCGAGTCCTACCGCGACCTCTCCATCTTCTGGAACACCTTCTCCTTCGCCTCAAGCTACATGCTCCTCGACCAATTCAACCCAAAAGAGCACTCGCTTAGCGAGCTCCCCCTAACCCTTGAGGACAAATGGATTATCTCCCGCGTCAACACCCTAATCAAGCAAACGACCGAGGCAATGGAATCCTACAATGTCCACCTCGCCCCGCGGCTCCTGAAGGACTTCTTCATCAACGACCTGTCCCGCTGGTATGTCAAACTAATCCGCGAGCGGACATGGGTCGGGAAAACCGGCGACGACAAGCTGGCAGCCTATTCAACCCTCTACTACGTGCTTGAAAGGCTTTTGAAACTATCAGCACCATTCGTCCCCTTCCTCTCCGAATCCCTCCACCAAGATGTGCTCAGGAAACTAAACCCGAACGCAAAGGAATCCATCCACTTTGAAGAGTGGCCAAAAATCGAGCCAGACCACCTTGACGAAAAACTCGAAGCCTCCTTCGAAATCATCCGACAGGCAACCGAGCTGGCCCAGAAGGCAAGGGACGTTGCCAAAATAAAACTAAGGTGGCCGGTAAGGGACCTAATCTTTGTCTCGGACGACGAGGGGAAGCGGGACGCAATTGCTCAAGGGGCCGACATAATCTCCACCATCTGCAATTCCAAATCAATCGACGCCAAGGCATCTTTCAAAGGCGACCACAACCATGTCCTGACCGAAGGGGAAGGCCTAAAAGTCTATTTGGACAAAGAGCGAACGCCAGCAATCGTTGGCGAGTCCCTTGCGAGGGAGCTCATCCGTGCCGTCCAGTCCAAGAGGAAAAAGGCCAGCTTCGCTGTCTGCGAAAAAATCGAACTATCTTTGAAGATAGATGGCAAACTGGCGAAAACCCTCAAGCCCTTTGCCCAGATGATAGCCGACAAGACAGGAACAACAAAAATGACTTCGTCCTCTGACAAGCATGACCACGCAGGCAAGTTCCTCTTCGAGGGCCAAGAAGTCGAGTTTTCGTTTAGGAAGCGGTGAAACCGGCAAAGACTTTTTAAACCACTTCGAAGCCATCCTAGTTGTGGGCTCGTAGCTCAGCTCGGCAGAGCGACAGTCTTATATGGCTGCGTTCGGCAAAAAGGATGCTAAACGTCGTCTAAGCGAGCTGTTGGTCATGGGTTCAAATCCCATCGGGCCCACCAAACCCTTTAAAACGGGTGTTGGAGACCAAAAACAAACGCTCCGTTCGTCTAGTTCGGTCAAGGATTCGGCCCTTTCGAGGCCGAGACTCGGGTTCAAATCCCGGACGGAGCACCAAGACTTCTTTTCAGGAAACCCAAATTTTCTACGAAAACCGGGCCCAGTACCAGCCGAAGGTAATTCAGGAAGTTTGGGCATCTCCAAGGTATAGCTGAAAAGAAGGCAGTGAGGCGGGAATTCGTATCTGTTAATTATTTTGCAAGGACATTTCTGAGAAGCTTATGTGGGCACAAAAGTAAACAAAGATGATGATAATTGTATTTCTATGTGCCCTTACATCAAGAAGGTTTTTCGATTTATATGGGCACCTCATTCGACAAAAATCGGTAGCTTTATATATTATTGTGCCCATACAATTAAATATGGTTTATTTAGAGAAGCTTGAAAGAAAAAGCAGGACCTATTATTATATCACGAAAAATTTTAGAGTTAGCGACAAAAAGTGGAAGAAAATAAGAAAATACGTTGGAGACAAACCCCCCTCCAAGGAACAGACAAAGAAAGCAGCCGAAGAGATTGAAGCAGAAGCATTAAAAAAAGGGCTTATGAAACCCGCTTCTAAGTATGGTTATTTGGATGATGCTGAAGCAGAGAAGTTGCAGGATTTGAAAGAAGTTTTTAACAAATGGTACGGAAAACTTGGCGTTGTCGAGAAAAGAAAGTATGAAAATGATTTTGTTGTGAGGTTTACCTATAACTCAAATGCTATTGAAGGCAACCGTTTAAGCCTCCGTGAAACAAGCATGGTCTTAACCGAGAACATAATCCCTGCTGGCGCTACTCCCAATGATTACAATGAAGCGATCAACTCAAAAGACTGCTATGGATTTATGAAGGGGTATAAAGGCGGGTTTAATCAAAAGTTTTTACTGAAAGTCCATGAATTGCTCACTAAAAATACTAAATGCAAACTTATAGGCAATTATAGGGACCATGATGTTAGGATTTCTGGTTCCGAATGGATTCCGCCTTCCCATGAAAAAGTTAGAGGGGACATGAGGAAGGTTTTTCAATGGTACTATTCTGCCAAGAAGAAATTACATCCTGTTGAATTAGGTGCGATTTTGCATAATAAATTAGTGAGAATCCACCCATTCGCTGATGGGAATGGAAGAACATCAAGGGTTGTGATGAACTGGGTTTTAATGGAGAATAAATTTCCAATGTTTTACGTAGAACGGAGGGATAAGATCAAATATTACGAAGCGGTTGAAGAAGGAGACAAGGGCAACGATGAGGCGATAGTGCATTACATTGCCAAAGTGTTGATGGAACAGCACACGTTTAAGTCACGAAACTGATTAAACATGCTCATTAAATAGCGGGCTTATGGCCTACGATTTGGCCGATTTCTAGACCCGGACGGAGCACCTCTTGTTTAAACTTTCTAAAAAGCTTAAATTCTAGGGTTTCAATCGACTGGTGTGGGAAGAAAACACAACTACGACATCATGCCCTATAACGAAAGTCTCGCAATAACCATATCAGGAAACATATCGAAAGACTATCCCCATGACATTCCAATACCTTCTTCAAGCTACCTGAGAGAACAGGAAGTCAGGGCCTTCAGGGAGAAATACGGCAAGGAAGCTGAAGATGTTCTTGGCTATTGTGCTAAAAGCCCTCCAATAAGGAAGGGGAAAGTGACAGTCACCAAGAATGCGTGATACGATTTCCTTGGGAATTTTGGGAGTAATCCCGCCCAATCCTTATAACTCCCTGATTTACAACTAGGCTGTGAGCTGGCCGACAAGAAAAGGAACCTTCTGGTCTGGAATCAGGGGAAACCACGAGATTCTAAAAGATGGACAAGTCTACCTGACCGGCCTTTTCAGTGAGAAGCGAAAGGGGATTGATGTTACAAAAGATGTTGATGTAACTGTCCTCTACCTTCGGGACAGGGAGGACCAGAACACCTTCGAGTCAGAGCACGGGGAAACCCTTGGCCGCGACCTTCCAATTGCCTATGCAATAAGCTCAAGGGTCATAGGTTCAGGAGACAGGCTTTCCGACCTTGGCAAACTTGGCAAAACAGTATATCAGGCAGCTTCGAGTCTTCAAGGCAAATTCGAAAAACGCGATTTCAAAAATTGCAGGAGCCAGGTAGGCGTCAAGGAGGAAGGCAAAGGTGACGACTCTTTCTGGCTCTATCCCATGAAGGAGATTACTGTCACGAGGGAAATACCTAACGATTACATCTTCGACGAACCAATCGACATTCCCCTTTTGGGAGACAGGAAACCTGACAAAGATGTCGAGCTGTCAATAGGCTTCCTAAGGGTGGAGGATGACAGCCTTAACGAAATAGTTGTTGAGAGAATTGATGGGCTCACAGGGCTGAGGTATGCGAACAGGGAGGACTACTACAAAATACTCAGGAACGTCTTCACGTTTCAGGATGATTTTGCAGGGAGGTTTATCACGCGTGAGATGCAGTCAGCTCACAGCCTGATTAACAATAAGGGCGTCGAAGAGATTTATTCAAGAAAACTTGATGAAGCTGCCCACGCATCAGCCTGAGTGACAGGTAACTGGGTTCTGGTGAATTGATTTCCCTGAATTTGCCCTCCAGAGACCGATAAACTTTTAAGTTTCTATTACCTATAAGTGGTAATGATGCCCCTCGAAGACCTGCGGAGAAGGACAACTGTTTTCCGCCAGCCACAATCTGACGAGCAGATGATAGCCGGGAGCATGCCTGATGAACATGGGTTCTCACGGGACTGGAATAATGTTCCTCACATTTATGTCGGAAGACTCTTCAGCGACCTGTCGGAATGTCCGGTTGCTTGTTTTGTAGAGAAAAATCCTGTAAAGTTTTGTTCCGATGGTGCCTACAGGTCTGAAGAGCAGGTTTTCCAAAACAGGCTTAGGAAAAAGTATGGCGATGAAATGTTCAACTTGATGGAGCTTTCCGATGACACTTATCTCCCGGCTGTTTCCCCTGAAGTCATTGGAAAATCAAGAAATGCCGTTGACCGGGAGTTTGAACTTGTACTTGGCCACATAATCAGCCTTGACCCGGATAAAGACATTTCAAATGTTGCAGAAGACCGGGGTCACGGGAGATACGGAAGGATAAATGGCGGGATAAGGACTCTTGTTGGAGGGATTGATGAGAAAAACCTTGAGGCCAGCCCGATAACAATCGAAACAAGTGTTCCTGTTCGGAGCTTTGCGGGATATGATGACTGTTGGCCCTGCGGCACAACTGTGTTGAAAGGAGTTCTTTACTACAATGCTCACCTTCTTGGCGATAAGGAACAGGCAGCGGGGTTCTTCAATCGCAATCTTGAGAGAAGGGCTGAAAAGACCGGAAGGGAATACATGGTTCAACCGGTTGAGGGCATACCTTATGCTGACGGGGCCCTGTCACCAAAGCAAACCCAGACCCACCTTCCATCCCTCGATACGCCTTTCGACTTGGCAGCTTGCCTAAAGGAATAAATCCTGAAAGACTCTCTTTTCCCCATGCCGTCCAAAACCCCTGACATCTGGCTGTTCGGTCTCGGGATAATCTTCCTGGCCTACGGGCTGCTGTCGCCGTCGGCTCTTTTCATAATGGCTGGAATTGCCCTATTGGGAATAGGCGCCCTGTCAAAGCTGATGATGGAGAAAAGGGACGAGAAAACCATCTGCTCTGCCCTCAGGCTAATCGGCTACCCAATATCTGTGGTTTATGTTTATGTGTTGAACGAGCTCGCCAACGCCTTCATTGCCAGAATACCTGTCTGGCTGACAACTTCCTACTATCTCGTCTACTTCGTCATTCTCTTTGGCGCCGACCGGGTCTATTCAAGGGAGGAAAACCGGGAGGCCGTCGCTGTGGCCATGTGGAAGTCCTTCCGGCTGGCTGCCGCCCTTCTGGCCATCTTTGTCGCCGCATCGGCTGCCATGGTTAATCTGAAACTATTTTAGAACTTTGTAGGGTTAAGTTTATGCTTACCTCGGTTCTGGCATTGGGTTTTTCGCAGCTAGTGCAGCTTGTGGACAAGGTCGCCCTCGGCTGCCGGGCTGTCCAGCTTGAGGCCGATGGATTCGCCTGCCTTGGCTTCGGAGACTGGCTTGTGCTCAATCTGCATTGAGCTTACCTTCTGCTGGAAAGGCTGGCTTTTCCCGCCAATTTCTATCAGGTCGCCTTCCTTCAGGGGGGCTGTCAGCTCAAGCACTGCCACGCTTATCTTGGGGTAGACATGCACTACCTTTCCCACCGTTGTTTTGTCTGGCATAGGAAATTCAGGCAGGGGGGGTATTTAGAGATTTAGGGGTTTAGCCGGGATGAAACTATTTTAAACCCAAAAGCAGGCTTTCTAGCATGCCGAGATGGCGGAGTGGTTAACGCGCAAGCCTGGAAAGCTTGTTTCCCTTTGGGATGCATGGGTTCGAGTCCCATTCTCGGCGCCACAAATCCCTTTAAAAAAGGTCTTTGTAAACCCCAAAAACACTTTTGGTGCAGCCCAAGTTGCTGTCACAACTGGGCCCAATTACCCCAAGCAATTAGGGCTTTTTCCAAAAGGTGCGGCGCCACCCAACAGTTCAAGATAGCATATCTTTGACTTTTTCCAGAAGCTCTTTTGCGAGGGAAAGAACTTCTTCGGCGTCCTCCAGTGTTTCGCTTTTTTCAAGGCCGTATATGACTTCGTGCCTTTCCTGTCTTGCGTTGTGTATCAGCGGGACAAATTTCGCGTCTAGTTCCCCTTTCTTCACATACTTTTCATTTATGTACTCGACAACACAGAAATGGCTCTTCTCCACGTACCCGTCCCTGAAGAGGAGTGCCCTTGAGGCGTGGAAGATAGCTGCATATGCAAGGAGTATAGCTGCGCTTGCAATTCCTGAGCTTCGGGAGGCCTTTGCCTCGGTAAGCCTTTCTCTCGCAATCTCGAGGGCCTTCAGTGCCTTTTCCCTGTTCGGCCTCACTTTCCGTATCAATCGTCTTTCTATGCATTCATCAAGTTTGCTCATAACACCACCGGCAATTCCCCATAAAGAGGGATTCCATCAATGATTATGTTCTCATAGAATGGTTTGTTCTCCCTTGCTTTTTTTGACCATTCCCTCATCTTGTAAAAAAGGACATTCACTTCCTTCCCTAACCTTGAGGCGTATCTCTGCAGGTTTTGTGGTTTCCTGTTACCTATGACAAGGATGTCAATGTCGCTCTTTGCGTCATCTTCACCGCGGGCAACCCCGCCATACAGCGTTACTGACTCGGCGATGCATTGCTTGACAAGTGCGGGGATAAGTCCCGCTTCCTCTATCTCCAGCAGGGATTTTGCTATCTTTATCTGCCTGAAGGCAGGGTTCAGAACGTTTGCCTTGAATATCACCAGATTGCCCATTTCCTTCCTTGTGACGAGTTTCTTCTGCGCAAGAACATCGGTCACGGCTTTCACAGTACTTGGGCTCAACCCTGTCTTCTTCGCAATTTCCCTAAGGTAGTACTGGGAGTAAGGGTTTTCCAGAAAAAGCTTGATGACCTTCACACCTGCGTATTTCTCAAACATAATTTCACCGAACGATTGTTCTTTAGACAGAACATTTGTTCTATATAAACTTTGTTCCCTCTGGCTTTACCACGAAGGCTTGAGCACAAGCAGAAAGAGCCAAAGCTGTATAGTGTACTGAACAGATTAGGGAAGATTTGTTCAGTGGATAATACAGGCGTGCCTTCCCATTCCCGGCGCCATCAATCTTTCTTTTGATGCACGTTGTCTATTGACAACGGCACCCAGCTTTCAGCTGGGAAAAGAAAGCTTAGATATCACCAAAGAAAACGAT
>JAUXGB010000053.1 GCA_030622515.1 Candidatus Altarchaeota archaeon | reverse complement strand
CCAGACCGTCCTTCAGAAGATTCCGGTCGATGAGACTCCTGAAGAAGAGCCGCAGGAGCAGGCCCCACAAGAGCCAGACCTCGGAGAAGAGGTTGCTGACATTCAGACCAAGATAGACAAACTTGACGAAAACCTTGAGGAGCCACAGCCCGAAGCCGCGCCAGCACCTGAACCTGCACCCGAACCATTGCAGGAAAAACCTGCCAAGCCTGACGGAGACTTTGCAACAAAGAAGGACGTGACAACTCTTAAGAAAAAGATTGACGATCTTAACAACTTCATAAAGGCCGCTCCAAAGAAAGAGATAAAGGGGGAAGAACTGAAGAAGCTTGAAAAGAAGCTCCTTGCAGAAGTTGCCAAGCATGGCCCTGCAGGAATCGACACATCAAAGCTTGCCTCGAAGAAGGAACTAATCGAGGCGGAGAAGCGACTAATCGAGGGCTTCAAGGTCGCCCAGGTTAAAGGCGCCTCCCAGATTGACACCTCAGTCTTGGTTAAGAAAAGCGAGCTCGCCCCAATCAAGAAAAGCATGGGAAACATGATGAAGCTTATAACAAGCCTGATGAAGTCACCATCAATAACAAAGGACGAGCTTGACGCTAAGATAAAATACATCAAGTCAGAGGAAAAGAAGGAGGCAAAAGAGTTCGCGTCTGCCGTTGCCGAGCTTGACGGAAGGCTTAAGAAAGTCGAAGAACAAAGTTCCTCCGGCGGAGTCGAGGAGGTAAGGCAGGACTTCGAAGCCCTTGCCCAGGATATTGAAACAAAGATGAAGCAGGTCAAGGAGCAGTCGCCTGCGGACCTCGAGACGCTGAAGGCGGAAGTTGACGAGATAAGAAGCGCCATTTCAAAAGCAGCAGACGTGACATCGGTTGCCGGTGAGATTGATTCTATCAAGCAGCAGATTGAAAGCCTAGAGGGGCAGGCCCCTGCCGGAGGCGGCGAGCTGCAAACCGACTTTGAGGGGCTTAAGAAAGGCGTGGAGGATGAGATGCAGAAGCTCCTCGCAATAGTCAGCAAGTTCAGGGACGCCTTCAACGACTATGCAACCAAAGATGATTTGGCCAAGGCCAGGATGGGCGACCCGCAGGTTTACGAGACGCTGAACACCCTGACAAGGAATGTTGCTGCCGCCGAGCAGGCAATGAAGAGGTGGGAAAGCTACTTCACCGACATATCCTCACGGCTGGAGAAACTTGAAGGAAAGGCCAACCGACGGACAATAATTGAGTGATTCTCGATGGGAAATATCTACAGAAAGGATTATGTTACAGATTATATCGCAATAATTGCCAAGGGGCGGGGAAAGCGGCCCACCGATTTCTCAAAACCAAAAACTGTCAACAAAACAATAACCTGCCCGTTTTGCAGGGGCAACGAGAAGATGACGCCCCCAACCATTGACCAGATTGGAACACCTTGGAAGGTCCGCTGCTTCAGGAATAAGTTCCCCGCAACCAACCCGAAAGCAAGGTTCAAAAAGCTTGTCAGCCTCTTCGGTGAAAGCCCGGCCGCCGGCGACCATGAGGTGGTTGTCGATACAGCCAAGCACGGCAAGGACATTGGACAGCTTCCGGTCAGCCAGATAAAACTCATCCTGGAGATGATTGCGAGAAGGGTTCATGCTCTTTCAAAAAAATACACCTACGTGGTGCCAATCCACAACTCAGGCAAAGAGGCCGGCGCATCCCTTTCCCACCTTCACGCCCAACTCTTCGCCCTCCCTTATGTTCCGTCAAAGATAGCAAACGAGGCCAAAGGCCTGAGAATCTACAAGAGGAAGAAAAAAAGATGCGCCTATTGCGAGGTCGCCCGCAAGGAAGCCAAGGGTCCAAGGAAAATTTTCCAGACGAAGAACTTTGTCGTCTTTGCCCCATGGGCACCCAAGTTCCCCTACGAAACATGGATAATGCCAAAAAACCATTTGAAAACTATCCACGATGTAAATCTGGAAGAACTTGCTGGGGTCCTCAAGAAGCTCTTTGCCAAATATGAAAAAATAATTGACAACATGCCATACAACTTCATAATCTACTCTGCGCCAAAGGGAAGCGACTACCACTTCAACGTCAAAGTTATGCCACGGCTATCAACGCCAGCCGGACTTGAGTTTGGTTCCGGCTCATGGGTATGCCAGATTCCTCCGGAAGACACTGCAAAGGCCCTGTGGGCTGCTAAAGCATAAATAATCAGAAGGAGTAGCTGAATAAAGGTGGATAAGAAATGGGTATTATGGAAAATATAAGAAAGATGGAGCACCACGACAAGCTGATTCTCGTAGCGGTTGTCCTTCTCCTCATAGGGGCATGGGCATTTGTCCAAGACATCAACACACCTGGCGAGGCAAGAAGCTTCCTCAGGGGAGAACTGATTGACCTTGCTATCCTGCTTCTGATTGCAGATTTGGTCATCCACATGGGACGGCTGGAGAAGGAAGTCCTGAGGGACGACAGGATGATTCTCGCAGAGGAAAAGGTAATCGAACGAAAGCTTTCCCGCAGGACCAAACTCAAGAAGAAACCGAAGAAAAGAAAGAGGCGCTAAGCCTCTTTTCTATTCTTATTCGCTATTAAACGCCAAGACCTTCCCATCTCTCGCGTCAATGACAACCTCAGCCGACCGGCTCTTCTCCTTGCTCTTAAGATAGGAAATTATCGGCCAGTTCCTCGCACCAACCCGCCAGCAGGGAACAATCTCCTCTTTGGAATAGGCCGGGTCCATAAAATTAAACGAGATTAAATCAATCCGGATGTGGGGCGCCTTCCTCCTCAGCGGCATCAGCTTCCCTGCAGCAACCTTCAGCGCCTCAGCCTCGGTCTTAAACACCTTCTCAGCCCTCTTAAGAAAGACAGCCTCTTCCTCCATCGTCCCATCCATCTCATCAGTTATGTCCTTCTTCTCAACCTTCCACCCCTTCGCGTCCCAGGAAAGAGTGAACTGGATTGGTTTGTTGCTTTTATCTATGGTAAGGAACTCAAAATCGGCCGACTTCACCCTCTCTTTCCCATTGTCAATAACTCTATACCAAGAGCCGTTGGCAGCCAAAATCCCGTTGTCGCTATCAAGCTTGTTGAAAGCGTTCAAAAGTGTCGGAGCATCGCCGCAAAGCTTCTCCGGATACCTGTCAGCCAATCCCACCATAAGGTAACTATCCATTGCAGGGTTAAAAAGCTTTTTGAAGCTGGAAATCCCCAAAACTTAATAACCGGAACTGGCTGTAACTCACTCTAACTATAACCCCCATAAGTATAACCACGATTATAGTTCAGAAGGTTTAATCCGGACCGCCATCACTTCTCAGGGAAACTTGGTCAAAAGGAGGACCATAATTTTTCGCATCAACATGCTTACAGCCAGTCCTAAACAAGTCACAGTTCCCGTTGTTCAAAGGAAAATCTCCGGCATCGTCAGGTCTCGACCAATAGCCCTTGCTCTCATCTTCGTAATCCATGTCACAACCCAAGAGTTGAGCTTTATTAAACCTGTCCTTCAGATAACCCTAAAAACGCCTGCTGCTTGAGAAACCCAATGGAAGTCCAGCACTTCAAAACCCTTAAGGAAGCCATCGAGCATCTGACAGCCAATGACAAGAACTACATCCTAGTCCGCCACACCTTCCCGGCAGGAAAAATCATCAAGCCCCACATGCACCCCGACGTAAACGAGTGGGTCATCCTCGACGCTGGAGAAATTGAGTTCTCCCTTGACGGAGAGAAGCAGGTTGTCAAGCCAACCGACATTGTTGCAGTCCTCTGCCCCCAAAGGAAGTTCCACAGCGTCCGCTGCATCAGCGATGTAAGCTATCTGGTCATCCGGGACGGCCCAAGCGAAACAGTTTACACAAAACAAATTTAAGGGGAAGGCGCAGGGGAACCAACAATGATGAAGGCAACAAAATACAAGAACATGCGCGAGTTCCTCAGAAAGAACCTGAACAACAGGCAGGAATATGTCATCGTCAAGTATGATTATCAGGCCGGCCAGAAGGTAAGGGCCCACTACCACCTTGACGCAGGCCACTGGATAGTTTTCGCCTTTGGCAAGTTCGAGTTCCACTATGACAAGAAGCTTCAGGAGATTGTCGAGCCGGTTGAGGGTGTTTCAGCAGTTTACATCAAGCCAGACCATGTCCACAAGGTCGTCTGCCTCACCGACGGATGCTACTTTGTCGTAAGGGAAAGCAAGACCGAAACGATTTATCTGGAATGATTCATTCCTTTTCAGCGTAGAGAACGCCTTCCTTTTTTCCAAAGATGGCTTTGTAAGGCTTTGACTGGTTTATATCAACGGCAAAGCCGTTATCTTCAAGATACTTTGAAAGTTCCTCAGGACCGTGGCCATCGCCGGCAGTTGGATGGTACTCCATTACGATTCTCTTGATATGTCCAAGAGTCTCCTTACCGGTGTTAAGGAGAATGTCATACTCTGCCCCCTCAACATCCATCTTTAACAGGTCGACATCGCCAGCTTTGTGAACAATCCTGTCAAGCGTTGTGCAGTCAACCTTGTCTTCCTTGTTTCCAAAAAGGTGTTCGTAAGCGGTGAGAAGCCACTTCCTCTTGTAGAAAGATGACGTGCCCTTGTTGATTGCCGAGGTGTAGAAGGTTCTTTTTCCTGTTGAGTTGGAGACTGCCTCTCTATGTGTCTCAACATTTCCAATATTGTTCAGCTGGAGATTCTTTTCAAGCTGTTTGTAGTTGCTCTTGTCCGGCTCATACGCAACAACTTTTTTTGCCTTCCTTGAAGCATCTGCTGAAAAAGAGCCAATGTTGGCTCCAAGGTCAATTATAGTGTCTCCTTCCCTTACAAGATTGCCGTAGTCTCTGTGCCGAAGAGTCTCATCTATAACATATCTGTCAGAAGTGAACCGCCTTACATTGAAATCAAGGCCGTCCCTTCTTAGGCGGTAGTTTTTCTTGCCGGGTAGCAAGTTTAACAAAGTCCTTGGGTCAAGGTCTTTCTTCATCTTCCCAAGAAAGGTCTGGCGAGGGGGCTTTCGGCTAGGGACTTTGTCCCGGCTAAACCACTTCTTCAGCTTTTTCAAAGGTCTGAACTTTGCCATACTCTCGTCTCCTACAACAATATATGGTTCCTATAGTATTTAAAGTCACTACCTACAAGTAGGGAAAATAACCCCAAAATAACCTCCTTTTGGAAGTTAGACAAATGTCTAATTTGCCCAATAATGTTTCTCAAGAAGAAAGAGCAGCTCAGGATGCAGCTTCTCTGTCTTTGCCATCTGCTTAATTTTGTCAAGGGGGAAGAATTCCAGCTTCTCAACCTCGTCATTTGTTTTGAAAGGGCCATTGCTCAAGGCTTTGAACGTGCGAAGGAATTTTGTCAAGCCATCAGACTCGTAGACGTCATCCCAAAGGAATTCAAGCTTGGCCTCAACGCCGGTTTCCTCCCTCAGCTCCCTTGCGGCCGCAACCTCGTAACTTTCTCCAGAGGAAACGTGGCCTCCAGCAGAAGTCACCCAGTGGCCGGGAGTAAATTTTTTCGTCCTGCTTCGCAGCTGGAGGAGAAGCTCACCGGCCGAGTTAAACACGAGGATGTGCACAATCCGGTGGGGAAGCTTCTTGTCGTAAACCTCCCGAATGGTTGCTTTGCCTATCACCTGATTATCGGGATTGACAACATCAAGTTTTTCCACAAAATCGTCTCTCAGGTTGAGTTTAAAGGCTTATGCGCCAAGAAAAGGATATATTTCCAAAGAAGTGGAAGGGAACATGACGCCGTTTGAGACTGCATTTCTCGTCTGTTTCCTCGGCTATGCTGCCCACACCATAACCCACTACCTTGAGCACATAAAATCACCTTTCCGGTTGTCTGGAAAAATGGCAGACATTGTAATCCACATCGGTGTTTTTGCAGGATACTTTGCCTGGGTCTACATGCTTTACTCAGACCCGTCAAAACTTGAAATCCCCGGCGCACAGCCTGTCGGGCTGCTTATGGGTCTGGCCGGCTTGCTTATCCTCGTGGCTGCCACGAAGAAGAAAAAAGGATACAAGGAGCTTGGCTACGTGGTTACCACAGGAATTTACTCCAGGATAAGGCACCCCATGTACCTTGCCATCATCCTCATCCACATTGGCTTCCCACTGGCCCTTGGAAAGGCAGTGACGCTTGCCTCGGCAGCAATCTGGATACCCTTCATACTGTTCTGGAAGTCCTGGGAAGAAGAGGAACTGGTAAAGAGGTTTGGGAAAAAATACAGGGATTACAAAAAGAGGACTATTTTCTAATTGGCTCCGCCTGCTCAACCTGCTTCGGCTGTGTAGATTTAACATAGTCAATGATTTTCTGGTGGATTGATTCCATCCTCTTTGGGCCCATTTCCCTCTTGTTGTCAAGGTCCGGCAACGCCCCCATCATGTCATAATCGTATCTTGGGACAACGTGGATGTGGAAGTGGTCGATAGCCGCAGGCGCGGTGGAGATGTTGACTGCGTCAGCCTTCAAGGATTTCTGGAGAAGGCTT
>JAUXGB010000040.1 GCA_030622515.1 Candidatus Altarchaeota archaeon | reverse complement strand
GTGTATTTGCCAAAATATCAGATTCGTAAAAAGAAGCCACCTTAACGCCGGTAACATCGATTTCTAGTCGGTCATTGATTAAAGCAGCCTCCCCGACAACAAGATCTAATTGCGTTGGCACCTTGTTTTCAGGAGGAGAAGTAGTTTCAAGATCCATGACTTTATCTTGAACCCCCGAAGATGTAGGAGCCTCAGTAGCTTCAGAGCTTGTACACCCTAGAGAAAAAACAACCAACAAAACTAAAAATAAAACGCGTATATGTGCCATAAACAGACTAAAATTCTTTCATTTTTACGTCTTTCTATCGAACGTTTAAACCTTAAAAAATAGAGTCCGGGGCTCCTGCCCCGGTTTTACCTAACAGCTGCCGGTTGGTGCTGTTGTATCTCCGCCTTCGAGGGCTGTTCCGCACGCTTCTGGTGGGGTGTCAAAGGCGTTGCACAGGGCGGTCTGGATGGAGTTTGCGTCCCGTTCTCCGCTGTAGCTTATGCCTTCGATGTAGATTGCTGGGGAACCTGTTGCGCCGAGGACTTTGCCGGCGACAACGCTTGGGGTTATTAGCTCAAGATAGTCGGATTCTTGGCAGGTCGAAACGGCTGCTGTGTCTAGTTCAAGGCCTTCGGCGACAGCCTGCCAGCAGGTGTCTGCGTTGCCGGCATTGCAGGCGCTGTTCATTGCTATTGCGAAGTCGAACCACATGCCAATTCCGTAGTCGCGAAGGACGCAGAGTTCCCTCACCCCTTGGTTGGCTTCTTGGACCCCGTGCATGGAGCAGTAGAGGTTTTCCTCGTCTATGCAGAAGTTAGGCCCGCCGCCTTGGTAGTTTTCGTAGAAGACGTAGCGGGGATGGAAGTAGGCTGTGTCGCCAAGGTTCTTGTAGACCTCGTAGACGATCTCTTCAGCCTGATTCCCGAAGGGACAGTAGCTCATTAGCCAGAAGTCGATTTGCGGCTTGTTGTCGCTTTCGTCAAGCCCGATTAGCTCGTAAGCCTCGGCGTTCTTGGCTCTTTCGGCTGCTTCGAAGGCTTCCTGCTTCTCGGCTGAGACAAACTTAATGGCTCCTGAGGCCTGGTCGGAGAGTTTGACATGGTCGCCAAGGTCCTCGAAGAACTGGTCGTAGAAGTCTGCCCTTTCCTTGTAGGTGGCTGTTTCGTAGATTTCCCTTGTGAAGAGGATGGTTGGGATTTTTTCAATATTGTATTTCTCGATTAGTGCCTTGGTTTCATCGTCGTCAATGTCGAGGTAGCGCGTGGCCGCCCCGGTGAAGTAGCCTTCTGTTGCTGCGGCGGCGTTTGACGGGTCGCACTCGACGCAGTCGTCGTCGCTGATGACAAGCTGCTCGAAGGAGACTGGCTCGTTGTAGACGCACTTGGCATTGGTTTCGCCTGCGTTTTCACAGCTTGCTATCTTCCCCTCTTTAGCTGGGCAGTCGGCGTCGCTTGCGCAGGGCGGGATGTCGCTGCATTCCTGATGGTCAGGAAGATAGGCGCAGATTGTTCTCTGGAAAGAGAAGGTGTCCCGCCCGCTGGCATAGGGGGTGTTGTTGAAGTAGATTGTTGGGGAGCCGGTTGCTCCGACCTCTTGGGATTTCTTGATGGAGGCCGATAGGAGCTGCTTTCCTTCATCGCCCTCGTAGCAGGACCTTATGTCCTCGACCTTTAGGCCGGCTTCCTTCGCGCACGCTTCCCAGTTGTCCGGGATGGCGCCTGTGTTCTTGTCTTGGCAGACAATCATTTCTAGGTATGTCTTGGGGTTGTATTTTGCAGCGCAAAGCTGGATAATGTTACCGTTAACTTCCTTCTGGCCGTGAAGGGAAGAGAAGGTGCCGTCGGCGGCTTCGTCTGCTATGTAGTGGATGTTGAAGTCGATTGAGTCGCCAAACTTTTCCGCAAGGGGGGCGAAAGCGTCTACGACCTGCGTCCCGAAGGGACACTGGCTCATGACGTAGAAATCTATCTTGACAGCTTCGCTAGAACCCCCACCAAAAGGCTGTGAGACAAATTTTGATAGTTGATAAAGGACTGGTAACTTCGCTCCTCCCTCAGAGCTACCGCCGAAGGCCTGTGGGTTTGTGAAGAGGAGGAGCCCGAAGAGGACGATAACGGCCGCTGCAAGGTACCAGACCTTAAGCTTCGGCATCTTGTACTTTATTTTTTTGTGTTTGTGGGTTTCCAACGTGGGCCACCTGAGCCTGAAAGCTATCGCCCTGTTTTAAAGGTTGCCGCTAGAAAGGCTTATAATCCTTGGTTATTTGGCCAGAATATGGCAGGTCTTATCCCTATCCCGATGATTATCTCGCCGGAGATTACCGAGCTTGTGAAGATTATTGTTATCCTTCTTCTCTCCTTTGTCGCCGCGAAGGTTGTCTCAAGGCTTATTAAGATTCTTGGAAGTTTTGCAGCGAAGACGCAGACGACCCTTGACGACGAGGTGCTGGAATGCATTGACAGGCCGATTGACTTCTTCTTCGTGCTTGGTGGATTTTACCTTGCGCTGCTGTCGGTGGAAGCATTGGAGCCTTATTACGGAGCAATAGGCAAGGCAGCCTTTGCGGGCTTCACCCTGATTGCCGCTTGGACGATTTCGAGGGTTGCCAACACTGTTGTTAACTGGTACTCGGAGAAGATTTCGAAAAGGAAAGGGAAGAAGCCGCTTGGTTTTGTCAAGAAGCTGCTCACCGGGTTCATCTTCATCGCCGCCTTGATAGTTATTCTTCAAAGCTATGGGGTCGAGATAGGTCCTTTGATTGCAGGCCTTGGTGTTGCTGGTTTGGCAGTCGCCCTTGCCGTGAAGGATACTCTTGAGAACTTTTTCGCAGGCATTTACATCCTTGTGGACAAGCCAATCAGGATTGGCCAGACGATTCAGTGCTCCGCCGGAAAGGGCACGGTTGAGGATATTGGGTGGAGAAGCGTCAAGATGAGGACGTGGGAAAACAACCTGATAATTATCCCGAATGCAAAGCTGGCAAATGACAATATCACCAACTACTCAACGCCGGAGAAAAGCCTTGTTGTCGTGAATGTCGGGGTTGATTATAGCTCCAACCCGGAAAAGGTGGAAAAGGTGCTTCTCGACATTGCCAAGGTGATGATAAAGAGGAACAAGCTGGACATCAAGGAGGCAGGCCCTTATGTCAGGTTCAACAAGTTTGGCGACTCGTCGCTGGAGTTCTCGCTCCGCTTCCGCGTGCCGAAGTATGGGGCCAAGTTCAAGGTCGCCCATGACACAAGGATGGAGATTTTCAGGACGTTTAAGAAGAAGAGGATAAACATACCTTTCCAGACCCTGACAGTCCACATGGAGAAGTAGGCTACTCAATTATTTTGTCGACAAGGAGGACGGAGGCGTGCTCGACTTCCTCAAGCTCCCTGAGCTTTGAAAGGATAGTGTTGGCCTCCTCAAGGTTTTCAAACTCGGCGTGGGCAAGGATGTCGAAGATGCCTTTCGTTAAGAGGACGGAAGAGACCTGGCCAAATTCCTTCATTCTTTCCGATATTTTGCCGGTGCAGTTCTCTTTTGTCTGTATCTGAATGTAGGCTTTTTGTACCATTACATAATGGGTTTCGTTTCTGGTATTTATGTTGAGGTGGTTGTATAGTTTTGTACTACTGTGGTATAGTGGCCACTATAAGGTATAAAAGAAAAGCCGGCCATCTTACGTTAGGGAGGGTGAAATGGAAGCGTTTAGTTTACTTGGAATTGGCTTGTTCCTCTTAGGCCTGAATATCTACCTTTGGAACAGGCTGACATTTGACAATTTCAAGGGAGTACTTTAAAGAAAAGGCATAGCGCTCTAAATGTTAGACGAAACTGCAGCTTCCAGAATTTTCGTAACTGCCCCCATAGCGTCTTCTGGTGAATGGACAACCGCAACCGGCCTGTTTAATCTCAGGGAAAGCTTGTAGGCAAGGTTTGATTTTTCTCCCTCGCCAACGACAATCACCCCGTCGGAGGATTCTATCGCCCTGATTAGGGCGTCTGTTGAGTTGTGGCAGGCGATTGTTATCTCATCATCTTTCTTTTTCCCTCCGTTGAAGACAACGACGGTTGAATGCACCATCTTGGCTCCCGCCTTAACAGAGTCGCCAAGCTTGTCGGATAGGGTCAGGACAACAAAACCGCGCCTTGCGCAGGCAAGCCCTGTCTTTTCCCCAGCCTGAAGGTTTTCCGAGTCGCCAACAACAGCGACCTGAATCTTTCTCATCTATCTTCCCCTTATGCGCCATGCAGTGCTGGGGTGTTTATAGAACTTTTTCCCAGACCTCTTGGCTCCAAGGAGATAGCCGATTAGGAATCCGACAATGAGGGCGCCAAAAAATACAGTGATTATGTCAACCATCTATCTCACCTTCCTCTTCGCAGTAAGATAGTTGAACCTTGCCTGCTCCCCAAAGGATTCGGAGAAGAAGCGGCCAATTGCGTAGCCAAGGAGAAGCCCAAGGGCAAGCGCTGCTCCGCTCTCAGGGGTGAATTCGGCAGACAGCCAATTGAGGATGTTTTCAAGCACCATGATTGAATCTGGGTTTCCTGATTTATAAGTTCAACTGCAGATTTCAGGCTTTTCCTCAAGCAGGTGGCAGATTATTTCGGATACTGAGGAGAATTCAGCCTCTGTTCCTTCCTCAGCGGCCGCTGTGCCTATCTTCTTGTATTTGCAGTTGAAAATGTAGGAAGGAACGGCGAGAATTTCGTATTTTCCAGCTTCTGGCGAGTCAGGCTGGTGAAGCCTTACTTCAAGGCTGTTTCCAAAGGCAGCCCTTAGCATGGAAAGCGTCCCTTCGTTCGCGTTTGAGTGGACATCGTCGGAGTGAAAATAGTCAAGGACGACCTTGTCGCTTTCGCCGCACGATGGGTAGGGGAAGGTGAAGGGGACAGTAAGCACGATTACCCGGCTTCCAAAGAGGACGCCCCCGGTCAGGGACTTTTCGCTTGTTGTCAGGGACTTTTCAATGGCGGAGCTGATGTCAGCCCTTGAGTTGTATTGTTTGTAGGAAAGGGAGAGGGAAGGATAGGTCCTCATGTTAGCCCTTGCAAGGGTTGAGGCGTCAGGCTCGTTAAATTTCATGACAGTTACTGCGGGAAGCCGCTCCAGCTCGGAAACCAGTGCGTCAAGCTTCCCAATGTCGCAGCCGGCACAGTCGTCCGTCCTGAGGTAAATCAACTCAACACGGTCTATCTCGGTTTCGAAATAGGAGATGAAGCCGAAGGCGAAGATGCTGTCTATTGCCAGAAAGGCTACCAGCTCAAGGAAGATGAGGAAAGTTATCAGCTCGGGTACGTTTGTTCTTTTCGCCACGGCTATCCGAACTATTCCGGGTTAATAAAGAATTGGAAAAGAATTTAACGAAAGAGGGGGATAGGTAAACCATGTCCAAGCCCTTTCCAATGGGGTGGCTCTTCCTCGGCCTCCTTGCTATCTACACAGCCCTTACAGGGAACAGGGAGCCCCTTCTCTACGCCTTCATACTTGGCGCTTTCATATACGCGATTGGCGCGATTAACATAGCTATGGGGAAAGCCGCAATGAAGAAGGTTGGTTAGATTGCTGAAAAGATGGCGCCCATAACTAATCCTGACATTATGTCTCCGATAACTATGCTGCTCAGGAGCGTCAGGGGGAAGACCGGGATGAATGGTATCCCTTCCTTGATTCTTATCCTGCCACTCAGTTTGCCCTCGGCAACAAGGTTCTTTATCAAAGCCACATCGTCGTTACTCAGGCCCGGCGTTGAGGCATCAACAATAGTTTTCCCCTGAACAACTATCGAATCCTCTATCCAGTCCTCCTCTCGCAGCTCGCTGTAGTCAATTTCCCTTATGAATATGCTTTTTTCAACAACCTGAGCGAACCGGAATAGGGCGAGGAGGAAGATGAGGCTGAGGAAAAATGGGAGATTGAAGCTGTCAAGGGCGGCGGAGATTATTAGGAAAACTGCGACAACCACTGCCATGAAGGGCAGGAAGGCCTTCAGCGCTGAGAAGTACTTGACCCTAAGCTTTCTCTTGCGCGAAACTATTACAAGAAGGGCAAGGGTCCCGTAGATGGCCCCGATGAAAATCAGGTTTACCAAAATGGTTGCCCAGAAAGGCCATGGCCCCCTGATTGGGGAGAAGAAAAGCAGGAGGTCTTTCGGCAGGGTGCCAAAGGAGAGCCCAATGCCGATGAAAATCAGAAGGTCCCCTCCGCCCCACTGCTTGAGCAGGAAGGCGATGTAGGCAAGGATTCCAAAAAGCGCTGCCACCCCCAGTGGCTCAAGGAAGAAGGCAGGGTCTTTGGAATAGAGCGAGTAGCCAAGCCTTAGGAAAAGAGCGGAGACGATGTAGACTATTGAAAGCTCGTCAGGCACCTCCTTTGTCCTTATGTCGGTGTAGCTCGCGATAGTCAGGAAGAGGAGGGACAGCGCAAGAAGAAGAAATCCTATCATTTTATCCCCAAATCTCTTTCTTCGCCTTTTTCACATCGTCAGCAGTCACGGTCTTTCGCTTCTCCTTCGCGGCGAAGTAGGCTGCAGCCCTTGCCAGCTCGCCTCCAAGCGATTCAAGGACGAAGGCAAGCTCCTCCTTCGCGTCTCTTGAAACTCTCTTGCCACCGCCAAGTTTTATCATTTTTTCAGCCGAGGTAAGGGGAAATTCAGACATAACTAGGATAGAAGCGGGGAATATTTTAACATTTAGGTTGTAATCTCGACATCCTTCTCTCCAACAAGGAAAGTGTGCTCGCTTTGGGCCACCAGCCCTTTTGCTTTCTCCATGAGGACAGGATAGCGGTGGACTGCCCCTGATGCAACCAGCTGAGGAAGGTAGAGAAGCTCTTTCGCCTCCAGCCATCTTTGGGCGAAGGGAAAGGTTTCATAATCATTTACAATCCTTTGCAGCAGTTTTTTTGCCCCTGGCAGCCGCTGGGGAACCGGCGCAAGCAGCCTGTAGATTGATGAAGGCTTTGACTCGAGAATCTTGCCAGCCCCGTCTGTTGAAAACGGCTCGATAGCTACCAAGGTGTCCGGCTCGATGACTTCGTTTGGCGCGTCAAAATTGAAAACCGAGAGGCCTGAGTGCAGGTTCCACCTTGCCATTGAGTGGCCTGTCAGGTTTCTTATAGGCTGGAAGCCGGCAGAGGTTATCACATTTCCAATCGCCTTGCCAACCTCCTGAAGGCTTCGCCCCGGCTTCAGTGCCTCGCCAGCCGCCTTCAGGGCAGCCTCGGCTGCTTTCTTTAGCTTCTCGCCCTTCGGGTTCTCACCAACTATCACCGTGCTGGCAGTGTCGGAGGGGTAGCCATCGACGTGAACGCCCAAGTCTATCTTGACAACGTCTCCTTTCTCAAAGAGCTTGTCCTCATTCCTGTCAGGCGAGTAGTGGGCGGCGACTTCGTTCACAGAAATATTGACCGGGAAGGCGGGCTTGGCTCCTGCCTTCTCGATTGCCTTGTCGACAAAGTCGGAAATTTCTGAATAAGGAACATCTTCCCCGACCCTGGCACATGCCTGCTTAAGGATGTCGTGTGCAATCGTTCCCGCTTTCTTAATTTCCTTTATTCCTTCCACGTCCGGGACCTCCTTTGCCCTTTTATAAGCTTTAACAGCCTCTCGACCCTCCTGACTGCTGCGCCGCGCCTGACAATCCTGAGGTTTTCGACATCAACTATCGTGGTTGGCTTTCTGTACCTTGTGGCCCCTGTGTCAGCGATAAAGTCGGCAGAAAGCTGCAGGTCCTTCGCGCTTGTCTGGGAGCGTTTTCCGGAGCGGTTTGCCGATGTTGCTGCGAGGATGCCGACTGCTTTTGCAACTTTTTTTGTAAAGGGGTGGGCGACAAGCCTTACTGCAATCTTCCCGTCTCTTGAGAGAAAAGCCTTTGGCATGCTCTTCCTTGGGGCTCCCTTCAGGGTTACTGGTAATTTTGAAAGCTTGATTGCAACAGCCTTGTCAACCTTAAGAACTGACAGCATCTGCCTGAGGTCACCTGCAATAATCGGTAGTGGCTTCGACCTTGGCCGCCGCTTCTCCCTGTAAATCCTCTCAACCCCTCTTTTGGAATTGTAGATGCAGCATATGCCGTAGACAGTGTCTGTTGGAAGTATTGCTGTGCCCCCCCTCTTCAGTATTGAAACGGCCTGCTTCAGCTCCATAAAGATTAAAATGGGGAGCCCTTTATTTAGGTTAATGAAGGGTATTGAGATTTTTGTTCTTGTCCAGCTCCTTGCTGTCATTGCTGCCTCAACAGTTGCTTCCCAGCCTTACCTAGAGGAATTCCGCCCGGAAATCATCTCAGAGGAGCCGGACGAGTGGGACATTGCAGAAATTCTTCTTTACGTCCTGATAGGGACTGTTGTCCTCCTTGCCATACGGCTGCTTGGTTTCAAACTGAAGTACTTTCTTGATTTCACAGTGTTTATCTCATGCTATTATCTTGGAGCCATACTGACCTATGACGGGGTGGCCGCCCTCGTTTTTGGCTTCACCGCCCTTGCCGCACGGCAGTTAAGCAGCATCCTTGCTTACAACCTTGTTTCCGCTGCAACAGTTGTTGCATTCTCCCTTATCTTCGGCCTTTTCCTTGAGCCTGTTCTTATTGCAATCCTTCTCGGCCTCATGAGCCTCTATGATGTCATTGGGGTGTTCTACACCAAGCACATCAAGTACATCTGGTTTGGGAAAGTGGAGTTCAATCCGATGTGGAGAAACACCCTTGCCTTTGTCTTCCCGGGGGAAGGGGCAAGCCCGATATCTCTCGTTGGGGTTGGCGACTTCGCACTGCCGGCCCTGCTGACTGTTTCCGTAGCTCTGAAGAACCCGCTGGCGGGGATTGTCATGATAATTTTCACAAGCCTTGGGTTTCTCGCCCTTCAGAAATATGCCGCCTTCTGCATTAAGACAAAAGAGACCGGGGTTCCGGGAATACCTATCCTCGCGTTCTTCTCAATTATTGGTCTGATTCTTTCGCAATCCTTAGGATTAATGGTATGATGACAACG
>JAUXGB010000020.1 GCA_030622515.1 Candidatus Altarchaeota archaeon | reverse complement strand
TGACTGCCCTCTTAAGCTTGGACAGCCTCCTCGGATCCGTAGCCCTCACCCTAAGAAATTGCTCCTTGCTGTGGGTTTCCCTAAGCTTCAACAGCCTGTTTATCAACTCCTTAGGCCTGTCCCTTACCATCTCAAAAGTGTCTATAAGCTCCGAATTCATGTCTGAGATAAAACCACCTTCAGGCCTAAGGTTCTCCCTTATGTAAAAGAAGACGGCACCACCGCCGACAAAAGGCTCGAAGTATCGGTTGAACCTTGAAGGAAACATGCCTGACAGATCCCTTAACAGCTGGCCTTTTCCACCAGCCCACTTAACAAACACAGGAGGCCTCATACTGTCATTATCCCTCAAACCCCCCTTAATACCTGAAGCAGACCTCTTTGCCATTGTTGCCCACTAGAACCACACCTCTACCATTAAAATTAAGATCCAATATTTACAGCTTTTACATGTTTAAATCGTCAAAGAATTGGACTTTTAGGATAAGAAGGCCAAAAAGACAGGATCTCCCTCTTTAAAGGACATGTTTAAACGTTCACTATTCCGCCGTTACGTAAATACTATAAACTAGTTTGCCATTTAGAGATATTAGAGGAGTAAGTCCTGTCGAACGAATGATGTCGCCGTAGGGCGAGTGGGACAAGTAGACAGGGTTCCTCACCTTTCTTAAAACCTCTCTAAACTGAGTTTAACCTTAGGCTCTATTATTTTATAAAATGAGTCGTTACCGAATTCATATTTACAAAAGATAGCCCCGGCAACAATATCCACAGCTTGAATGCACAAATTCTCTGCAGAGTTGACATGGTCTATCTTTATCCACGGTCGCTTCTGTAAGGAATGATTAATGTTCTTCGAAAGATAATTGTTCAGCCGTTTAAGCTGTTTCTGCGATTTAGACCTATCAATGATTATGTCTATCTCCTTAGGAACAACCTTGACTTTCTTAAGAGTATGATAAATCAACAACCAAACGCAATAATTGTAAGCTTCATTTTTCCGCTTCTTAAGATGTGGGTCAAGGCTTGCTTTCTCAAGAGCGAGATAACTAATACTTAACTCAGCCCTAGAAATTTGCTTAAGGGTCCTAATTCTATCGGTATCTGAGATGGAGTGCCACTTTAGTTCAGGGTACTTCTGCTTTTTAGTTCCTCCCCTAGATTTAACCCTCTTTATCCTGCTCTTAAGGTTAGAGACATTCTCAACAACTATTGCAGCATAGACGATGTATTTCTGAGACTTCTTCCCAATACCGAGGTTTCCAGACTCGTCTATGTAGATAAGCATCATAGCCTAGGCCCAACAATCCATTTTAAGCCTGCCGCTTCGTCTTGCCAGTAAGAACAATTAGTTTGGCTGATTTTTCAGGGGTATCCTTGGTCGGCTTTGTGGAATATCACATAAATAAAGAGATGACAACGTCGTATAACTAGATCCTTCGGAAACTGACGTGGTGACGTCCGTTACCTTGAGCTTTTAGCATACCGAGCCCCAAGTTGTCTTCAGCAACTGGGCCCAGCTGCCGGAGGCAGGTTGGGTTTTAGGAAAAGCTCAACCAAAAGCTAAATACCGAAACGGCATAGGCTCTCTTATGGAGGAGAAGAATTACGCCGAGCAGGCAGATGGCCTTTTCAAGACCTTTCTTGTCGGCTATCTAACGATCTCCCTTATACTCACCCTGATGTTCAGTCTACTGGTAGCACCTCTCCCGTCCTCTATGGGCTACCTGATTGCTATCATCACCTTTTTGACGCTTGCCGTCACAATCTCAGTACCGGCCGCGGCTGTTCTTTGGCTATTTGAACGGATAGGAAGGACATTAAGGCGCATCTTCAACTGGCCACCCTATTCCCCAACTTCCCCGACTCGCGACATAGTTTTGAACACCCTTATTGTATCTGTATATCCCTGGATACTTTTCCGCATAGTTAGTTGGAACCCCGAGTTCATCGATTCTCTGTCAGGCTGGATTTTACAAGAAATCTTCTTCTTCCTCTTCATCGCATTCCTGCTTTGGTTTGCCATCTTCATAGGCCGCAAGGTAAGGGAAGTCATCCTTAGGGAGGACTTTAAGAAAAAAACATCTTTCGGACTGAAGGATGCGCTAGCTTGGGTGCCATTTACAATACTCTGGCTCGCCTCGATTTTCATCAACAGAATTCTAGAACTCTACCTAACTTCTTTCAAATAATATCACAAAGATAAAAAACATAAAATGACAATATCGCACCAAAAGCCGAAGCGGCCGTTGAATTAATCGTTAGTTGGCGGAGCGTAGATCGAAGCTTCTTGTATGTCTCTAACTTCGTCCATAAAACTCTCTAGCTTCCTGTAGTCTTCAGAAGAGATTCTATCGCGTGCAATACCTATCCCCGCATTTGAGACATAAGAGAGACACGTGTCTTCAAGATGTGCGCTTATGATTCGCCTACCGGGTTTTAACCTAGTCTTGCCCGTCCTCTCTCCATTTCGAGTCAAGTGGATAGTTTTGTTCTCAATAATGCTGAAACCATAACCTCTGCAGGGACCTCTTGGGCCAGCAACTCTCTCTTCACTCCCTTTGACAGTGAGCTGCCTCTTTGGGTAATAAGGGGCAAGAATGTCTTTCATCTCCTCTAGGATCGGCCCCGCCTCATCTATGAACTTTCCATAGTCAATAACTTTGACAATCATTTGGTCACTAACATCAATTTCTTTTCCATCCCTAATCAGGGTGGCACTGGATTCAACAGACTTGATTTCGCCCATTCTAGAAAGTTAAATCCAGAGTTTAAAAACCTGCGTTGTCTGTTAGAGTAGTGACTAGTTGTTGAATAATAAAAAAAAGAGATGACAACGTCGTATAACTAGAACCTTGAGCTTTTAGTAGACACTGGCTGAATAAGTCGGGTTGCCCCTTCTTACTTACACCATGCCTCTATCAACCTCCTATTTTAGGAGAGCTCTCGTTGGTTTCCCCTCATTTTGAGGGCTGACCAAATGGCCGTCTCTTTTCATGGCAAGCTTCGAACTTAGATGCTTTCAGTTCTTATCTCTTAGCGCGTGGCTGCCCGGCAGTACCCTGTCGGATAACCGGTAAACTAGAGGCGCCGGCAGCATGTTCCTCTCGTACTGGTGCCACCTTCCATTCAGACGACCTACACTCCCACCAGTAAGCAACCGAACTGTCTCACGACGTTCTGAACCCAGCTCACGAGCCCCTTTAATAGGTGAACACCCTTACCCTTGGCTGCAAGCAGCCGATGGGATATGACTGTGAGTCGAGTTTCTTCTAGACTTGTACGCCTAGGACAGATATGACCTATGCTTACTAGTTGTCCTTTTTATAGGAACAAATATTGGTAACCGTAGCCGATTACCTTAAAATTCTGGAAGACCAAGACTCACTTTTTTCATATCCCATGGAGACTGCACAGCCAGGATGGGACGAGCCGACAGCGATGCAGCAAACGCCGGTGTCGATATGAACTCTCGACCGGCACAACTCTGTTATCCCCAGGGTAGCTTTTCTGTAATCTCAAGCTCTCAAGAAGAAAGCATTGAGGTTCGCTAAGCCCGTCTTTCGACTCGTAGTTGCTTATTGGTCACAACCACGTCAATCCTGCTTTTACCTTTGCGCTCTACGGCGGAGTTCTGACCCGCCTGAGCAGAATATTGGGCCCCGATGATTCCTTATCGTCGGGGTGCCGCCCCAGCCAAACTGCCCATCTGAAGCTGTCCCCTTGCGGGTAAGCATTACATCGTTTGAAGGATAGTATTACATTGGCGTCTCAGCGTCAGCCAGGACCGACGCTTCGAAAACTACTATCTATGCTATGCAACGAGCAACGTAACGCAACATCAGACTGCAGTAAAGCTCCATGGGGTCTTGGTGACCCGATGGGAGTCCCCAGTCTTCACACTAGGATGACCTGTTCACCAGGTTCAATCTCGGGACAGTGGGAATCTAGTTGAGCCTTCATGCGCGCCGGAAATTAACCGGCAAGGTATTTCGCTACCTTAAGAGGGTTACAGTTACCCCCTCCCTTCACTGGCGCTTAGCTTAGTTGGACCTAAGTTTGACGAACCAGCAGTGGGAAGGCCTCTCCGGTTGTACTAGGCTCCACAACTTTGCAACCGGATATGTTTTTGTTAAACAGTCCAATTCCCCTTGTTACTGAGACCTGCGATGGCACGAGTTACATACCACAACAGGCACGCTTTCTTGCGAACTTACAGCGCTAATTTGCCGAGTTCCCTGAGATTGTTTATACCTGATACGCCTGACCATTCTCTGGCAGGGGCACCTGTATCGGTTCTCGGTACGAATGTTAAGGATTGTTCCGGAATATTTTTCACGGGCTCTTGGCGTAAGGAGAAGCCGAACTTGCGTCCAGCCTACTCACGTCTTATCCGGGTTCTCGTCATTGCGACACTCCCCCAGATTATCTCGCTTGAATGGGAAGACAATCCCACCCTCCTGAGCCGAAAGCGTTACTCCGGCAAGACCGAAGTCGCCTACCTTAACAGTGCAGGAATATTAACCTGCTTCCCTTTCGGGCATCACGTATTAGAGTTGCCCTTAGGATCGACTAACCCTCAGCTGACGAACATTGCTGAGGAACCCTAGCCCTTACGGCGTCCGGGATTCTCACCCGGATGTGCTGCTACTAAGCGCGGAATTCTCGTACGAAAGTGTTCCACTGGAGCTCACGCCCCAACTTCTGCACACTCACGTCGCCTTCCTACCACAACCTTTCGGTGTATTGGGTCTCGGTAACTTGCTTAGCCCCGATTATCTTCGACGCTCCTAATCTCGGCCGGTAAGTTGTTACACACTTCTTAGAGGGTGGCTGCTTCTGAGCCTACCTCCCGGCTGTTTTCGATTAAGAACGATCTTGTGCCGTTAGCACTTAGCAAGTATTTTGGGACCTTAACCCAACTTGGGGTGGTTCCCCTTTAGGTTACCAGGCTTACCCCGTGTAACCAGTCCCCCTGCGTCTACGATTCTTTCAGGTTTGGAGTTGGACGGGTTTGGAGGAGATTTCTCTCCCTTGCAAACTAATCCGTAGCTCTACCCCAAAAGACATCTCAACAGAGATTATACTGCGGTATATTTCGGAAGGAACCAGCTATTGCGAAACTCGATGGGCTTTTCACCCCTAAGCTCAGGTCTGAGGAACGCTTTGACTGCAGTTGCCCTTCGGACCTCCACTCATCTTTTGGATAAGCTTCGTCCTGCCCAAGTTTAGATCGTCTCGCTTCAGGTCTGGCCCCAGTGACTCCATGCCTCATCAACATCGTAACTCACACCACGAAGGTGCTGCTTACCTGTCGGTTTCCCTATGGTTCCGGGGATGAACCCCTTAACCTCGCCACTGAGACAAACTCTCCGCTCAGTTATTCCAAACTGACGCTGCAACCCCGACTAGTTTCGTCTCGTTTCCTTCGACAAAACCTCTTGCGGGCCGCAGCTGACTATGGCTGTTAGATTTCAGGCACTTTTAACCGTCATCTCTGACTACTTTTCAACATTTGCTCGGACTACTATATCCACTATCGGTCTCGAGGAGTGTTTAGGCTTGGAAGTTCATGCCTCCCAGATTCGATACCAATTTCCAATGGCATCTACTCAGGAATTCCGGCAATCATCCCTTGTTGCTTCAAATACGGGGCTATCACCCTCTATGGCGCCTTGTTCCAAAGGACTTCTCTTCACAACTAAGGATGTAACCAGCTCCTACAACCCCACATCGCCATGCAGTTACCTGCACAGCTTCGGTTTGGCCTGTGCCGTGTTCGATCGCCTTTACTTACGGCATCTCTATTGATTTCTCTTCCAGCGGGTACTAAGATGTTTCAATTCTCCGCGTTTCCTGCGTTATTAACGCCTGGCTTGCGCCAACGAAGTCGCATTCAAGAATTCCAGGTTCAATGGTTGCTTGCACCTACCCTGGACTTATCGCAGCTTGCTACGCTCTTCATAAGCTCTCGAGCCGAGTCATCCATCTAACAGCGTCTTTGTTCCTAGTTATACGACATCATCATGAGCATGAATTTTGGGAATTTGATACTCATTCGTCTTGAAGGAATGACAGTTTTCCTGCTCTTCCTTATCACGCCATTTTGTGTGATTATTACGACCCAACCCAGTCGTTTCGACTTGGGTTCCGTCGACGGTGCTTGTGATTTTACGACCCCAAGTGTTTTGGGGAGTTGGTGGACCGAGTGGGAATCGAACCCACGGCCTCCTCGGTGCAAGCGAGGCGTTCTACCAGTGAACTATCGGCCCGCGCGAAGAGACGTTTGGCCCCTTGTGACTATGGTGATGTAGGTTGGTGAATATCAAAGGAGGTGATCCAACCGCAGGTTCCCCTACGGTTACCTTGTTACGACTTTACCCATCTCGCGAACATCACATTCGTAGCAGGCAATAACCTGCGCCTCGTGCAAAGCTCACTCGAGTGGTATGACGGGCGGTGTGTGCAAGGAGCAGGGACGTTTTCACCGGGCGATTATGACACCCGATTACTGGGGATTCCATCTTCACGAGGGCGGGTTGCAGCCCTCGATCCGGACTGGGACTAGGTTTAGGGGATTTGCTTCTCCTCTCGGAGTTGCATCTCATTGTCCTAGCCATTGCAGCTCGCGTGTAGCCCAGAATATTCGGGCCATACTGACCTACCGTCGCCCGATCCTTCCTCATCCTTAGCGAATGCAGTCCCGCTAATGTGCTCGCCCTCCGGAGAGGACGGTGGCAATTAACGGCTCGGGTCTCGCTCGTTGCTAGACTTAACTAGACACTTCACAGCACGAGCTGTCGGCGGCCATGCAGCACCTCTCGGCTTGTCTGGTAAGACCTTCAGCCTGACCTTCATTCTGCCGTCGAATCTGGTTAGTTGCGCGGCGTTGAATCCAATTGAACCGCAAGCTTCACCCCTTGTGGTGCCCCCCCGCCAATTTCTTTAAGTTTCAACCTTGCGGTCGTACTCCCCAGGTGGCTTGCTTAACGGTTTCCCTTCGGCACTACTGTCGCTCTTGGCAACAGCAACACCTAGCAAGCATCGTTTACACCTAAGATTACCGGGGTATCTAATCCCGTTCACTCCCTTAGGCTTCGTCCCTCACCGTCGGACCCGTTCCAGGAAGGCGCCTTCGCTACCGGTGGTCATTTCTGGATTATAGGATTTAGCCCCTACCCAGAAAGTTCCCCTTCCCTCTCCCGGTCCCAAGAGCAGCAGTCTTCCAGGCCCTTCCCGATGTTGAGCACCGGGTTTTCACCTAGAATTTACTACTCCAGCTACGGACGCTTTAAACCAAGTAAGTGCGGCTACCACTCGGGCCGTCGGTGTTACCGCGGCGGCTGGCACCGATCTTTCCCAGCCCTTATTCGACAACTCGTCTACTGTTGTAAAAAGTTGACTCCATTAGGAACCAACACTCAGGATCCCCTCGTCACCCTTTCGGGCATTGCGAAGTTTCCGCGCCTGCTGCGCCCCGTAGGGCCTGGGGCATTGTCTCAGTCCCCATCTCCGGGTTATTGCTCGCACAACCCGTACTCGTCGTTGGTTTGGTGGGCCGTTACCCCGCCAACTGCCTGATGAGTCGTGGTCACATCCTACAGCGTTGCCTTTGGTCAATCAAGCATTCCAGCATAGATTAACTATCCGGGTTTACACTCAGTTTCCCGAGATTATCCCAGACTGTAGGGCAGCTTAACCATGTGTTACTGAGCTGTTCGCTGGTCGTGAGACCTGAACTTGCATGGCTTAATCGAATCCTGATAGCAGTAGCCTCCGGCAGAATCAACCGGAATTTGCACTCACTATTATTATTTCATTTGAAGAGTTTGTCAGAGTCTGTGAAACTCTAACTTACACACTAAAAAAATTGGTCGAGAGTTTTATTTCTCCCAACACGATTTTTGTTTTGACTTCTGTCCAACCTACATCTAATCGCCGTAAATTCATACGGGATTATCATCAATGTAGCGTGGTGTGGAAACAAGTTTCTCACAGCTCTAGGCCGAAGCCTATAGCTCGAAATTGCCGCGATTTGCCATTTTGGCAAATCAATCACCGCGCAAGGTTCATAAGCTCAAAGCTTGACCTTATAAAGCTATCTGTTCGCCCAAAAAGGGTCATAATCAAATATCGCCAGACATCTCCAGCGATAAGGAGAATATAAGGCGGTCCAGCCTTTTATAATTATGTCACCAAGGATGGGTTAACCACCTCAAGGTGACTAAACCTTTATAAATGAGATGATTCTAAAAAAAGGACCATGGCAAAGAAAGATGTCAAGAAGGCCGAAGCCTTCCTTAACCGCGTCAGGAAGCTTGCAATGTTTCAGACAAAATATAAAATCAGGCCTCCAATAGGAACCCAGAAGCTGATTTCCGAGATGGACAGCTACCTTGGAAAGGTAGAGATGATTGAAAACCCGTCTAATCGGGACGAACTTCTTCAGGCCGAAGCAAGATTGAGGGTTGAGCGGGAGGCAATGATGCTTAAGAACGAATCAAAACCCAGACCGCTAGGCCTTGACGCAAGCCTCTTCATGATTGGCGTCCCCAAGAGGGATGCTGAACTTCTCAAACCATGGCTTCTCGAGCACAAGGCGGAGGCGGCAAGGTCGGCCGAGCGCCTCTACGAACAACTTGACATCGATTATTTCCCACAACTCAACATGGACATGCTTGATGTAAACAGGAAAGTGAAAGCGGCTGCGGAAAAGGCAGTCGACAGGTATCACAAAGCCCTTGGCGGGATGGTTAAGGGAACAACACAAGTTGGGGAAATGTTCAACAGCATAAAAGCAGTCCCATCAACAAGCAAGGGAAGCGACCGCTCTTACTTCATCGAAAATGGGAACAGGATGGAGATGGCACTTGCAATCCCGGCTTTCCTCTATTTGGACGGGGACGGGAACATTGGAGTGAACAAGCTGAAACTTATCAGCCACTGGGGCCACGAGGGCATGGGCCACGGCCTTAACAAGGCTGTAACAAGATACAGCGACATTCCAAAACTTTTGAAAATCGACACAGCATCAATAGACTCGACAAAAGAATCGGTTGCCCAGTTTTATGAGGGCCAGATATTTGAAGACCTGAACAACTCGCCTGAAACGCAGGGAAAGCTTGGGATAAAGAGGGAGTTTGGACAAATCTACACCGAAAACAAAGACCTGAGCCGCCTGAGGGGATACCTTAACAAAGTACACCAGTACGCAGCACTTCTCCTCGCAGAAACAACCCCCGGCCAGCCAAAGAAGGAAGGCGAACAGACTCTAAATGAAAAGCTTGCAGAGGTTTCATTTGACGAAGCCATGCCATCAGCAGTGCTTGAAATGTACAGGGGAGCCTATGATATTAATGGAAGACTAAAGCCGAGCATCCTTCAGGTACTAACCTACGTGCCTGCCTGTGTAGACAGGGCAATGGCGGAGTTCGGCAAAAACGACCTCAACTACACTGACAACAGGGACCTAATCGACGAAACCCTCCTGACAGGCCGCTGGTCACCTGAAACCTACGTCATCAACGCGAAATTCGCGGCAGAGGAAGCCTGACTCCCAGCCAAACCCTTATAAACCACTTTATCCAGCAAAATCTTCCGGTCAAAATGGCAAGAGTAACTGCAAAACAATTTGTGTCCAGATTCACAGGGCTGGAGCAATACGACCCAACAGATTTCTTCCTCCCGGGAGTATCCATCCCAACAACTCTGGAGAGCGGCCTTGAGAAGAGGCTGAGGGCAAGAACCGAGAGTGTGCTTTCCGAGGTTCTCGACGGGGAGTTCTACACCATCTCCTTCTACGGCGCATGGGGTGACAGGAAGCAGGGCCCGCCAGTTTCCCGACCGGTCGGCCTCATGGTTGGCTTCGACCCAAACGACCTCTTCTACGCGTGGAACAGGGGCTTCACCCACAAGCCAAACCTCCCCGAGTTCGCGCAGAACCACAAGGGAAAGCTCCTCTCCAAGGAGTACCTCCTAATCAACTCAGTCCTGTCAGATTCTGCCAAGATAATCAGGCCAAACGAAGGAGCTGTCCGCAGCGGCAGCACAAGGATTCTTGGCATCTACACTGCAGGAAACGGGACAAACCTCAGGAACGCCGAGATTATCCAGGAAACCCTTGGCGAGTCAGGGATAGATGTCAACATTCACAACCTTCCCTACGGCCAAGTCACCTACGGTGACAAGAAGAACTTCTCCCACTCTTACAGGGAATTCATGCTTGCTTGACATTCTCGCCAAGAATTTCATCATACGTTCGCAACTCTTCAAGAAGAAGCTCGCCGACAAGCTCGGCCGTGGCCTTCATCTTGTACTTGGATGAGGTGTAGAACCTGACTGGTGCCTCAGGGTTTTTGGAAACATCGCAATCACCTTCTGCCTTGGCATCTGCCCGGCAGGTCCTTTCATACTCTCCGGCTTCGTAACTATCGTGTCGCACTCGTCAATCCCGAGAAGCATTCTGATAAGGAATTTCCTCGGCTCCTCCTGCCTGTTAATCCTCTGGGAAAGGGTTGACGAAAATGTCGAAGTGGCAGGCCCGTAGTAGCCCTCAATCTCGTTTTCCATCAACTATCACTTTCCAACGAGGCCTGGTAATCCTTGTAGGTTCTCACGCACTCCAGCGCGTCCCTGCAGGCATCAAGTACAAAGTCTTCATCCACCTTTCCTTTCGAGAGGACTTGGGCAGGATATTCGCTGTCCTTTGGAGGGAAAAGAACCATCACAGACTTGTGTTCGTATCTGCGTGTCATACGATCCCTGAAATAGTCGCGAAGGACAAGGCCAAAAGGCCAAGACTCCTCTTTTTTCTGGATTTTGACATCGCGCATAACTGTCCTCCAGTCCCCAAAACCCTTCCAGAACTCCTCAAGCTCGCCAATATTTCCGTCAAAATCCCTGTAAGCCCCTGCAATTGTCTCGCCTATCTCGTAACTGTGGTTTTTCCAGCCATTGACACGTACACGTTTCATCATAGAAACGAAGGATGCCCTCTTTTATAAGTATTCCACTCAGAAATGGTTAAAAACAACCCGTGCTGGCACCCTCCAGTCTAACGGAAGGATAATCATGAAATGGGTTGGCAATTGGAATGTGGTGCCTTTTGACATACGCTACAAAGGCCCGCTTGCCCCTGCCAGAAAAATTCTTGAATCAGCCGCAGGCAAAGACGACCTTAAAATCTTCTTCGACTGGGCAGAGGCCTTCAATGTAGACCAGATTTCCATGACCGCAACAGTCAAGGATCACTCAATTGAGAAGCATGAGAATAAGGGAACAATGATGATTTACATTCCTAAAAGAGGGAAGCCGCCAACCTTCTCGGAAGGTTCAGAGCCTTTTGTTGAAAAGGTTTTCAGTAAGTACAAGCCGCCAGAGCTTGGGGAAGAGTTCTCCCTCGACACCCTCTCGGTCAGAGATGGATACTGGATTGATGTAGGCAAGGTGGTCATGAAGCCGAACGATGGAGACCTTAATGAGATTTCCCTGACCCTTGACAAGGTTGATTTGGGAAGGACCCACCGGGCGCCAAGGATAACTCTTGGCTTTGAGAAACAGACTGAGTTTTTTGTCCACGCCCGGGATTTCATCGACAGGCTGCCGGAAAAAATTCCCCATTCAAGGATTGAAAGCAGCTGGACCTGTGGGATCGGGTCTCGGGAGACCGTAACCGAATGCGAACTGGTTTATGAAGGGAAGAAGTTCAACCCCGAACTTGGCAAATCCGGCAAGCCAGACCTGAAGCACTGGACCGAGAGGAGGAATTGGAAAAGAAGGAACAGGCTGGTCCCGTACAAGAATTCCATAAGGGCAGGCCTTAGGAACTACCTTGGCACTGACGAGCTGACTGCTGAGCAGACAAACACGGCCTACCAGTTTGTTGCGGCGGCAGAGATTGCGGGATTAAACCTGCGCGACGCAGGATGCATTGGCCTGATGGGTGTTGAAATTGAGCTGAACAAAACGTCCAAACCGAAGGCGGCAGGGAAGGTCGCTAGGCAACTGAGGAAACAAGGTTCCATTATTCTGGGCGGTGGGGGAATCATCACCCCGTTCTATCCGCTGAGGCTTGTGAAAAAATACAGGGAGGCCGAAAAGTTTGTCACGCCTGACCTCTTGGCACTTGATGTCTACTCGCCCCTCGACCAGCCACTTCCCCGTGCTTGAGAAAAAAACAGCTACTTGTAAATCCCGATATCAATATCTTCCTCAAGGTTGATGAACCTGCCATTATAGGCTTCATGTACCCTTGACAGGCGCCTTTTCACGGAAGGAGGGGCTCCCCGCGGCGGGACAATGTCAGATACCAAAAAGGCAGGGTTGTCATCGCCCTGAGTCTCAAGCCTCACGTCACAAACCTTGTTGTAGGCGTTTTCGGTAAGGTCAGGCTTTCCCTCGCTTTCAAAAAGCTTGTACAGGCCCCAGATGAAAAACTTCTTCGCAGGGTTCTTAATAGGCCTCTCGACCTCCTCGACAATCTCGTAGCCCGAATGGATTTTCCGGTTTTCAAGAACTCCGGGATAAAACCTGCTTATCTCAGACTTCATGTCTTCCATCAGGCACTCAAAGTCGTGATTAATCATTTCCTTCTCTTTCAGAAGCCTGAATCTCTCACCATGCTCGCTAACCGGTTGGTTTGGCATCTCCATTTGCAGGCGGGAAAATTCCCTTGAATACCGCTCCTCAATTTCCATAACCTTCTCCCTGTCAGCACCATCTTTCAGGACGGGAGACCTCAAACCATAGTTAAGGTACCTTGGCGCACCCCTGTGGTCTGTCCCATAATGCACATAGAGGAGTTCTTTTGGGACGTCTCCTTTCTGGACAATCTTTACCGACAGCCCTCCAAACGTCCTCACTTTCCTGCCTTTTCTGCCCATTTTGTCTTCAAACAGCTCGTCGTGAAAATCAGCCTCGATGGGATAGCTACAGTATGGCTGAAGCTCATCTGACATATTTTTCGCGAGTCTTCTAGCCCTCTCATGTACGGTTTTCACGTAACCACTCCCCCATTGGGGCTTTATAAGATTTTCAACCCTCCAAGGGGGTAAAGTATTAAAACCCCAATCTTCCCCTAAACTCATGGGACCAGAAGAAAAATTTAAAGCAATCTACTCAAAATATAATTCAAAGATCCCTCTCAATCCCGAAGAGGTTGACAGGAATTTTGAATTAGCAACCTCGATAGGCCTCCCTCCCCACATAGCTGGCGGAGTCGCAATTGCGGTTTCCACGAGAAACTACAGTGACCCCGGAAGTAGTGACGCATCAGAAAGGGCGCAGAAAGAACTCGGAAACGCATCAAACTACCTTGCAGAAAACTACAGGAAACTATGCGACATTATTGAACCGACAAGGGAAAAGGCTTTCGTAAACATGGGGAAACTACGCTCAGCCCTCCGCGACACATTTAGGGCAGAGATGATTAGCGGATATAACGACGTTCTCAGAATGGAAAAAGAGGGATAATTACTCAAGTTGGCCGGAAACATCCCTTGCGATTCTCTTCAGGTTTTCGAGAGTGGCTTCGCAGGAATCAACAGGCTCCTTCCCAAGACCGCACGGCGGCGTTACTAGGTCCCCTTTTTGGAAATCCTTCACATCGTCAGCCTTCTTAATGCCCCACGCAATCCTCTTGCCGGCGCCCCTCGCCATCATGTAGCCAAATCCCGAGGTGATGTCGTAAAGGGAAGCGTCAAAGCTGACAATCTCAATGTTTGATGCCAGCATCTTGTCCCAGTTGGCTTCGCCGCAGGTGTGGACCCCTCTAATGACGTCGAAGTTCTTGAAGATTGGGTCCCAAAGTTCATTGTAGTCCCCGTCAAACTGGTCAAGGCTGGGTTCATCAAGGAAGAGGATGACCTTCTTCGCATTCAGCCCGTCCATAATCTTGGAAACGTGGTTGTTTATGTTTTGAATAGCCTTGTCCCTGTCATACTTGGCAAAAATCAGCGACGCAGGTCCAATGCACTGCACCTTAACCAGTCCAAGACCGTCGGCCGCCTGCTTGAACCTTTCGAGGCAGGATAAATTCCCCGGCATCTTGATGAGATTAAGCATGGATTCCCCACGGGGAAAAAGTTCCGGGAGAAACGGTATACCGCACCTGAGGCTGTATTCAATCGCCTGCTCAACATCGGAAAAAGGAAGAGAGCCAATCTGTGTAACTATTTTTTTGTCTTGCATTGAATCCTGCTCAGAGATTCAGTATTTAAAAAACCTTCCTACTTAATGACCTTGAACTTTCCCCTAAGCTCAGTGTTTGGCCCCTCGCCCTCAAGGGTCTTGGCTGCCTTTTCGGCTTCCTTCTTCGCCATGTCGTGGAAGTCCACCTTTTTCCCCGCCTTCATCTCCTCAATAAGCTTCGCAAGGATGTAGTTGTCGATTTTTAATTTGACATTCAGCTTGGCCATCCCATGGATTAGGTTGGCAAAGTCATTAGTAATATTCTGCAGCTCCCTTGAGCTGATTTTCAAGTTTTGCGGTTCAAGAATGATAATACTGGTCGGGCCGGCTCCAAGAACAAATGCCATCAGGCTTTCAAAATCATCAGCTGTCAGGCCGACATCAATAAGGGCCGACCAAAGCCCTTGGGTATCTTTGCTTTGCTGGGCCTCCTCTTCCTTAATGTCGCCAATCTTTCCCCCTTTAATCTTCTTCATCATCTCAATGTGCCGCTTCAGCGACTTCTTGACCACGTCAGCCTTGGTCCCCTGAGACTCAATAATTAGTCTGGCCTTGATTTTCGGTTTTTCTTCCCCCATCTATTTCACCACTAGATTAATTTCAGCTCCACAATACTCGCAAGCCTTTCCCTTTAAATGAGTTGCCAGAACCTCCATAGCCTCCCTCTCGATAACCCTTTTTCCACACTTTGGGCAGTAGGTCGAAGAAGCTTCGCTGTCGCGCACGTTTCCCGCGTAAACATAAAGGAACCCAAGCTTTTTCGCGTGCTCAACCCGCTTCTCAAGAGCTTCCAGCGGCGTAGCCTCAATGTCTTTCATCCGGTGGTCTGGATGGAACCGGAGGAAGTGGACTGGCGTCTCAACCCCGAGGTTGTCCTTTACCCAGAGAAGCAGCTTGGCCGTATTCCCCATATCGTCCCCAATCTTCGGGATAATCAGGTCAGTGATTTCAATAAAGATGCCGCGCTTGCGCATCGCAAGCAGGCTTTCGAAGATTGGCTTGACGTCAGGAACAGCCGAGTACCTCTTGTAAAGGGAAGAGCTTCCACTCCCCTTGAAGTTCACCGTCGCTGCGTCAAGGTAAGGTGCTATTTTATCAACCGCCTCCGGCGTCATGTAGCCGTTAGTCACGAAGGTGTTCTTAATGCCAGCCCGCTTCGCAATCCCTGCCGTCTCGTAGGCCAGTTCAAAGAAGATGGTCGGCTCAGTGTAAGTGTAGCTGATGACCTTGCAGTTTTCGTGCTTGGCCAATGCAACAATCTGCTTCGGAGAAACCGCGTCGCCTTCCATTTTTTCAGGCTGGCTGATTTGCCAGTTCTGGCAGTAGGCACATTTGAAGTTGCATCCCATCGTGGCGACAGAGAGCGTCCGCGCCTGCGGCATAAAGTGGTAGAGCGGCTTCTTCTCTATCGGGTCGACCGAGATGGAGCAGACCTTCCCATAACTGTGCGTGTAGAGGATACCCTTGAGGTTTTCCCTCACCTTGCAGAAGCCAAGCTTCCCCTCAGGAATAACACATCGGCGTGCGCAAAGGTGGCACTGGACCTTCCGCTTCCCAACCCCTTTCCAAAGCATTGCCTCTTTCATTGGCTAAAGTCATCAGTCATGGCTATTATAGTTTTAGCTCGGAGGAAACCCTGTGGTGGGCCTCTCTGAAAGGAACCCCTTCTTTAACAAGCCCAAGTGCCTTTTCAACAGCATAAAGCTCTTGAGTACAGGCACTTTCCATTGTCTCTTTTTGGGGAACTATCGAGTTCACAAGGATGTCGGCAGCTTTTAGGCTGTCAAGACCAATCTTAAAACCTTCAAAGAGGTTTTCTTTAATGTCCTGAAAGTCACGGTTGTATCCAGAAGGTAAATTGCCGGCAATTGAATAGACTGTCTGGCAGAGCGACAAGACCTTCCAGTACTTG
>JAUXGB010000007.1 GCA_030622515.1 Candidatus Altarchaeota archaeon | reverse complement strand
TTCTGCGACAATATATGAATCGGTTGTTAACATTGCCCAGCATAATTCCTCCCATTTTCAATGTCCTGTATATTTCATTTAAAGCAGCAGCGTGGTCTCCGCAATAATCAAGAACAGCATTCATGACAAGCACAACATCGAAAGAATTGTCTTTAAATTTGGTCAGATTTGTCGCTGAAACATTATGGAACGACGCCTTTGGAAAGGTTTTCAACTCCTTTTTTGATTCATCCAACATATTGGCGGATATCTCAACCAAGCTGACTTCATGGCCCCTCTCCAATAGTGGTTTAGCAAAACGTCCAATTCCGGATCCCAAATCGAGTATTTTAAGATTCTTCCGTGGGGGAAGATTGGCCAATAAAAAATGTTCTAAAATCTCATCTGCAAGCCTATTTTTATGCTCCTTCCTGTAATCAAATGCAATCTTATCATAAAACTTCCTGACATCTTGTTCTCTATCCATAATTTTGGTCACCTAAATTCCGACATAAGCACAGGTAGTGTTTATTAACTAAATTGCCATACTTATTTAGAATACTTTCCCTTTTTGATTCAGATATGCTGTCTTTACCCATCCTAAAATATGTTAGAATTTCTAAAGATTTTTCAAATAAAGAGGAAGATAATTTGAAAATAAAACCTTCGTCATCGCACATTATTCTCGGAACAGCAATTCCTTGTCCGCATAAGGTTTTAGATACATAACTCTCGACTTTTTTCTTGTTGGGGTATTCAGGTTCGTCATTAAATGAGTTCTCTACGAATCTCAATCTTTTTCCATCCTCGGTTATTACCGTTAATGAATCAACCTTATTGCTGATCGATTGAATTGGACAACTAGAGCGGTTTCGAATTGTTCCAATTTGCTCTTCAAGACCTCTAATCATCTCTAATCCTCGCTTTTATATCTTTGAGTGCTTTTTTGAAATACAGAATTCGATAAACAACTTAACGAATCTATTAGTCTATCGTTCCTATAGTCGTCAACTAGAACTGATAAATCAGTACACCCTATTAAGATGGAATCATACGCAGAATACTCCTTTTCTAATTTTTCGATAAACTCGTCCTTCGGTTTATCTCCTCTCAGTGTTCTGATGATTATGTTATGAATCTCCATATACTTTTTTGGCCTGACAATTTTCTTATCAGTTAAAAAACGTTGATATAATCCTTTTTCAAAAGTAGTTGGCGTTGATAAAAGTAAGATTTCGTCGGCATTAGTTTTCTCAATCTCACCACATGTTTCTTTAACTATGCTCAGCAAAGGAACGTTTGTTTCCGATACCAGATGATCTGTGAAATAATCCAATGAATTACAAGGAAACGCGATAAAGTCTACATCGGAATCTTCTAGAAAATGAACTGATTTTGACAACATTCTTCTTACCTTGTTCTCGTTAAGAGTATTTTCTGTGATATCCGGAATTGGTAAATTATGAATGATTATTTCAGGAAAATCATCATCTTTGTATGCATTAAATTCAGTTTGGAATGACCGAATAATATTTCTATATAGCAGCGCAGTGGATTCTGGCCCCATACCCCCCATTATCCCGATTTTTTCATATTGTTCCATCCTCATAAAACCTCATCGAGTTTGCTGAAACAGTCATCTAATGTCTTATATTGGACGTAGTCTACGCTTCCGACTTTTCCAAGACCCATGACCAGGTTACTGTAGGTTTTTCCTTTTTCCAACAACATAACTACTCGCGTGTTTAGTGCAGATGCCCATCCCAATTCGATGTGCACGCCTCCCGATGCTGGGTTCCCTGGAATTGCAACAAAAACATCTGCTTCTTTTATCTGTTCATAATCCCAAGGGGTGCAAACTTCTGGAGGCATCCAAGCATCTCCCCAATCTTCTCTCACGTGAGCATTCTCTACAATGCAATCTCTTTGTTCAAAGTAGCCAATTAACCTCGTGACCATAAGTTTCTTATCGTCATATAGCCTGCCCGTTTCTGGATTAATATAATCGGCAAAAGGCAAGCCTAAAAAAACTTTTTTCTTATTCATCTTCCATCCTCCCATTACGCAATGTTGTTCCCAAAGCATTCAGTACCCACAGCCCCCACCAAAAGGAGTCGTAGGTTAAGTAATGATAAACTCCTGGAACAACTAATCTGACAGCATCTTTTTCTGACCTATCAGTTATTCCTGAGCCGATCAAACCAGTGTTAATCCCTTCTTGAAATGATTTGACATCTCGATGTTCCGAGCTTAAATCAACTGAAACATCATCTCTAAAGCCATTACTGATCCGATGTCCCCATTGTACATAGGCATCTTTAAATGTCGTTCTTGAAGGGTCTACATTGGCCAAACCTTCGCTTAAGGTGAGACCCCACAATACGGATGGGTCGGAGTAATTATCTAAATCCAACTCAAGACGTTTCGTCCCCATATTTTTAATTCCGTGACTTAATGCAGCACCACTTCTGACAATCATAGAATCGTCATCCAGTCCTTTCGTCAGTAGATCCTGAATCTCATCAGAAGGATTTTGATAGTTGCATAAGGCAAGGCCAAAAAAAGCACTTTCCCTTACATAAGGATGGTCATCCTTCTCTATTCTTTCCTTAAGTAATTCATTTACTGATTCTTTGGAAGTTCCCATGTAAGATAACCCAAGACCTAAGCAAGCCATATCTCTGAAGAAGCTATTATCGTCTCCCTCTAGAGCAAGCAGCTCCCGATATTCGTCTATCCCGTCCCTTGTTCCTGCAAAAGCATTACTTACATACCAGCAATTGCACACCTTAACATAAGGGCTTTCTTCCTCTCTCAAAGTATCAACAAATTTATAAAAATGATCGGAATTTCCGGAAGCTAGAAACGAATATGCCAGCCCAGAAGCACTTCGCATCTTCCATTCTTTGTCACGTAGATGTTCATCTAAAACTTTCACTTTTCCTTTTTGAGAATTGCCAATATTTGCCAGACCAAACCCGATTAGAGCAGTTTTTCTCACTTCTAATTCAGCATCATTAAAGCCCGTTTTCAAAGCCTCGTTGATCTGTTCAGAATTCTCAAAAAAACCAGAAAATGATAATCCTGTGTAAGCTGCCCTTCTAATGAATGAGTTTTTATCTTCAGTATATCCTATCAAATGATCCTTCAAATTTCTTCTATCTGAGTGAAACCCCGAGCCCACTAGTTTGCCTGCCAATGTAGTAACGGATTCATCTCCTGAAATACACATTTCAGTTGGTTCATTACCTAAATTGGAAAGGCCGTAGCCCATTAACCTAGCATTTTCAACATAAAAATGTTGGTCAGTCATTCATTATCACCTAAATGTGAAGGGAACTGAAGTGAACCATCATACTTATCAGTTATAACGATGGGACAAATTCTAATGTATTCAGAAGACTCCGGTAGAGGATTGTTCCTGATAAAATAACATCTTTCAGGCGTAATTCTGATCGGTGTTGGCTCAACACTACCTTGCATTTTGTCCACCAAAAGGCAGCAAGGATAAGATTTTCCATCTGAGTCAATAAATAAATCTTCACCAGTAGGGCACGGTTGTTGTTTCTCCAGTTGAGAGCCTTTTTTAGCAAATGCTTGTTCAAAATAGGTCTTAATTCCATAAGATTGTGTTTTTGAAATTGCGCTGTCCAATAATGGAAACCACTCATCTGGTTTGTACATTTCTACTTTTCCATCTCCTAAATCGGTCGGGTAAAGTAGCAACAACGATTTGGCAAAGTCTAAATCTTGACAGATGTCATCTAACGACGTTATGGATTCTTTTGTCAAAACGTGATGAAGATTGACATCAATACCTTCGCGATTTGCTCGATGTAGATTTTGAGAAACTCTTTCGTTTGGTTCATTGCAAGTCACAAAGAGTTCCGCATCAGCTTCACGAATTACAGATAAGTAATCATCTAACAAAATTCCATTTGAGAGTAGATGGACGTGAGTCTTCCTTTCAGATAAGAAACCTAAAAGATCTTCTATATGGGGGTACATTAACGGCTCCCCCCCAGTTAGCGTCACGGTTTCAGGATTAGAAGATTCGACTATTTCCGTAATTCTTTCCAAAGGTAAATCTTCACCAGTAAGATTAAGATAGCAATAATCACAACCTTTGTTACATTTTCTTGTTACGTTGAATGCTACGTCCATTTATTCTCCCTTTTCATAGTTCCAGCACAATGTGTCTGGTCCAAACATATCCCCGGTTGTTGCATATGCAACAGCTCGACAACCACAGCATATGGTTTTCTCTTCACAAGATTTACATGAACCTGTGAGGTTTGATTTGTAGTCTCTTAACTGCATGGCCAATTCTGAATCATTCCAAATCTCACTTAGGCTTTGTTCTTTAACATTTCCCAGGCTTACAGGAATTCCGGCACAAGGGTAAACGTTGCCATCAACCTCTATGTGTACGCTCGAACCCATACGGTTGCACCCTTCATTATTTACAAAAGGAATTCTGTGATACACACCTTCAACTTCACCGATTTCATCCAATAGGTATCTCAATTCATGGGGTTCAACAACCCATTCCAATTTGCACCTCTCCCCCGGGACAGCTCTATCGAGTATTGGTTGAATACCTCGATCTTTCGCCCATTTCCAAGTTTCCATATAGGTTGGGAGATTCTGCTTGAAAGTTTTCATGATGACGTTAAGCGGTAAATCTTGAGAATGGGTATATCCTGCGTTCCTTAACTCTTCTATACCTTCTAATTTCTTCGCATGAGAGCCAGGAACTGCCGAAAGTTCATCACTAACAGCTTCATCGATAGATTCCATACTTACTCCGACTTTGACTTTGTGTTTTGCCAAAAGTTCTGCTTTTTGAGGTGTAATGAGGGTTGCATTTGTTGCTAGCAATATATCCACATCTAATTCAGATAAATTTTCAAGAACGGGTTCTAAATGAGGATACATGAGCGGTTCTCCTCCCGAGAGCTGGATTTTTCTCATTCCTAAATCGTGTGCTTCTTCAAAAAGAGGTTCAAGATCATCAAGTTCCCATATTCCTGGTCTATCTCCATCCACATAGCAAAAAATACACTTCATATTGCATGCACCAAGGAGTGCAATAGACATGTAATCTAAATTGCCTTCTTTCATTTCTTCTGTGTTGTACCACGGATCAACGTTATTCGACATTTTAATCTCTCCATTATTTTGTTAAAAGCATTATATATTCGTGAATTTGAGTGGATAAAGGAGGATATTTAAAATCCTCATTAAGTGTTTTTGGTTCGTCACACCTATCAACAATAATTGTGTCCCCCTTATTTTGAAAACCAACTCTTTCAGCTATTTTTTGCATATCGAAATGAAATGGTTTGAATCCTCCAGTAGTTATATCTCCAACTACCCAACAGCAATATCTACTTGGTTTGATTATTCTATAGTTATCTTTGAGTACTGTTTCCATATTTTTCAAAAATAATCCATAATCATCAATATTACCCAAATCTGTTCCATCTTTTACAGAAGTATAATCTAATATGTTAAAATAAGGAGGGGAAGTAATAATTAAATCAACAGAATTTTCACCTAAACTATGAAGTATTTTCCTATTATCTCCTTGAAAAATAGAGTGTCTGGTATTTGAAGGAACAACACCTTCTAATCTTGATTTTGTAATGGATATTGCATAAGGATTTTGATCTATGCCGATAGAGTTTCTTCCAAGTTTCTTCGCTTCTACATTAGTAGTTCCTGAACCACAGAAGCAATCGAGAATAGTTTCTCCTTTTTCTGAATACAGTTTAATAAGTCTTTCAGGGATCTGAGGATAGACTTTTCCTAGATAATTATTATCGTCTTTATAATCTATGTCTTTTTGCATATCCCACACACTTAATTTAATTCTATTCCATTCGTTCTGTTCCACACTCTTTCACCTCATAATTAATTTTATTGTGTTCACAATATCTTTGAAGATCTAAAAATAAAGTATCTTCAATGTTGTTTCTATTCTGGAAGGTCATGCCTTTTTCATCAAATCTTAAAGCAAAATCATGATTCTGATTATCGAAAAGCTGGTGTGCGTAAACCGATAGTTCTTTTGCCAAGCCTGTTACTTTTTGGGCTTCTTCAATTATTGAAAAATAAGGCCATTGTGCATACATTAAAAAATCTGGTTTAAAAATGAAATCTAAGCTGCCATCATTTTTAGGTTCTACTGACACGCCTTCAACTTCATCTAATTTGCTTATTGTGGAATCCAATAGAGGGGCTTCGTAGCACAATCTAACAAGGTCTAGTATTGTCTTCCCCCGCAAGGCTTCTAATATTTCTTTAACATGCAATTGATTCATTTGCTTCCTCTTTAAAGTGGTATTTACCGTTAATAAATCTTTCTTTTGCTGTTTAAACGTTAACTTGGAAGGCTTAAACATCACCAAAGAACCTGTCCGTCTAAAGGACGGACTATTTTCCCTCAAGGCTTTTGGAAAAAGGCTTGAATCTCCTCCCCCAGCACCACCTATTCCTTTTTCAAACCCAATCCGCCTTTGGCGACTGGGCCCAATTGCTGAAAGCAATTTGGGAAAAGGTCTATGGGTCACTCCAAAAACAAAATAGACCTATCAAATGCTTGCTCAGCACCATTACTTTAAAAAGATTGATAGACTGAAGTTTGTGTGAAGAACGCCATTATCATTCATGGAACAGAAGGTTGTCCTGAGGAAAACTGGTTTCCCTGGCTGAAAGACAAGATGAAAGAGTATGATTATGAAGTGATTGTTCCGCAGTTCCCGACTCCTGAAGACCAGACACCTGAAGCGTGGTTTAAAGTTTTTGAAAAATACGAAGACAGTCTTAATGGTGATACCATACTTATTGGTCATAGTTGTGGTGGTGCATTCCTGCTGAGAGTGTTGGAGCAGATTAAGACTAAAGTCAAAGCTTCTGTGTTTGTTTGTGCTTCAGCAGGTGTTAAACCGATAAAATATTATGAAATTGACCGGCCGTTTGTTGAACCGCCTTTTGATTGGGCTAAAATTAAGAGCAGTTCAGATAACTTTTTCGTATTTCATTCGGAAGATGACCCCCTTATTTGTATTGAGAACGGGGAGAAAATTGCAAAAGAGCTCGGTGTTGATTTGATTCGATTAAAGGACGCGGGCCATTTCAATTCGAAAGCAGGGTACGACACGTTTGAGTTGTTGCTTGAGAAGTTAAAACAGCTATTGTGAAGCTCTGACACCAAATTCTTATAAGATAAACAAGACTGCCAAAACTATGAAAGCCATTATTGTTCCGGGTAATGACGACACCCCCATAACAAGTAACTGGTATCCTTACGTCAAAGGGGAGTTGGAAAAACTTGGAATCAAGGTCATAGCTGAAAATATGCCTGACCCTAAATTAGCCAGAAAAGAGATTTGGCTACCGTTTATCAAGGAGAAACTGTCTGGTGATAAGGATTCCATTCTAATCGGTCATTCGTCAGGAGCTGCAGCGATACTGAGGTTTCTTGAAGAGAATAAATGCAAACTGGCAATTTTGGTTGGCGGCTACCATTCTGATTTGGGCGACGAGCTTGAAAAGAAAAGCGGCTACTTTGACGGTCCTTGGAAATGGGATGAAATAAAGAATAATGCCGGAAAGATAGTTATCTTCGCCTCCCGGGACGACCCTTACATACCGATATCTGAGGCCCTCCTGCTGAAAGAGAAGCTTGACGCTGAATGCCACGAGTACAAGGACGAGGGCCATTTTGGGGCAGATGTGAACAAAAAAGAGTTCCCTGAGATTGTGACTGTTGTCGCCAAGATGATGAAGTAATCCCCCAGCACCAAATTATTTTCTTATTCCCCTCAATAGATCCCAGAAATCGTAACCAATCATTGCTATATAGATCAAGACTGTTATTGGGAGGAAGTTGTTTCCAAGACCGATGTTAATAGTAATCGCTACTGTAAACTCGAACAACAATCCCATGGTAAACATCAAAATACCTGTCGTAAGGTGTGCTAAGTATCTTTCATAAACATTCTTGAGATTTGAGCGGTCATACGAAAAGGTAAAATTGCCAAACATCGAGCCAAGGATAAGTATGCTTACTATCATAGACAGTGTGCCCAAATCTGCTCCTGAAATTGGTGCGACAATCCGAAGTATCGGGTTATACAAGAGGATAAAGAGGATTATTAGGATGACATTCTTTACAATGTTCTCCTTCAATATTTTTTCCATATACGTATCTCACTAAGTACTTATTTAAGTATTGTGCCGCCTATTCCTTCTTCTTAGGTGACTACAACTTACGTAGATTCTGGTATGGGTGACTACAGCTGTTGTTTTTGTGGTCACCTCTTCTTTAGTAGTTTTTTGAGGGCGCGGTATTCCTTTAGGAGAAGCTCAAGGGTGGGGCGGAGGTTGTGCTGGTTTTGGTAGGCCCGCAGGGCGGTGTAATAGTCCTTCCTGTGCTTTAGCTCGATATTGACAGGGGGCAGGTTGTGCTTTAGGAGGATGTTGTTAAGCAGGAGCCGTCCGACACGGCCGTTGCCATCTTCGAAGGGATGTATGTTCTCAAACTGGTTGTGAACTACGGCGGCCAAAACAAGTGGCGAAAGGCTGGATTTGTTCTTGTTGTACCATCTGACAAGCTCAGCTAGGAGGTCTCTCACTTTTGCTGAAGGGGCCCCGCGATGGAGAATCCTGCCGGTCGGGGTTGCGACTACGACCTCAACGCCTCTTGGGCGCAGCTGTCCTGCAAAAGACTTTGAGCCTTGAAAAACCAAGCGGTGGAGCTGGAGGATTAGCTCAATGGAGATGTGCTCCTTTGTCTTTCTTATGAACCTTATTGCTTTTTCTACCCCGTAGGTCTCGGAAATGTCTTCCTTCGGCCTGTCGGGCAGCTTGTTTTTCTCAAGTATCTCCACTACCTCGGATGAAGTGACTGTCGAACCCTCTATAGCGTTCGTATCGTAGGCAAAGGCCTCGGCAAACCTGAGCCAGTCTTTTTCTGAAAGATGGAACAGCTTGGGCTTGCCGCGCGCTTCCAGATTCTTAATCTCCCTGAGCTCTTTAGGGGAGAGCACTGTAACAAGAGGGTCACGTATTATGCGAATTGTCCTGACTCGCTTCTTAAGCTCCTCTTCCGCGTGGTGTCTTCGAACCTTAAGCTCGCCCTTTGTGAGGTTCGCGCCTAGGTAGAGCCTTAATTTTCTTACCTTGCCCTTCTCCCGGTAGGAATGGGCAAGATAATACTTTGTCAGGCCTTCCTTCCTGCGGACTTCTAGGTGCATGCAGGGGTTTGGGTGACTACAACTTATAAATATTTTGGTTAGGGTGACTACAAAAACCAAGACCCGTAGTCACCTCTTTAGCTCGTAGTGGGGAAAGGAAATGGATAAATTCTGTTTTTGGTAGGCACTACAAATCACAGGGGCGAAACCTTTTTATATCACACGGAGGTAACAATATCGTTACTTGGGTGTGAAGATGAAAGGGCTGAACCTTTACAAAATCCGTGACATGGCGATTGCGAGCGGTCGCTCCGTCTACTCAATCCAGCAGCTGGCAAACCTTGTCGGGAAGCCCAAAAGCGTCGCAAAGGTTTACGCCTCAAGGCTGGTCAGGAAAGGGATGGCGGAGAGGCTCTTGAGGGGAAAGCTTTCCTTCGTTGATGACGATTATGTCGTGCTTGGCCAGCTTGTTGAACCTTCCTACGTCTCCCTCTCTTCGGCGCTCCTTTTCCATGGCTTCATAACCCAAGTGCCGGCCTTTGTTGAAGGCGTCACCACCAAGAACAGCAGGCGCTATGAGAAGCTGGGGGTTGTATACCATAAGATTCCCCCATCGCTTTTTTACGGCTATGAGAAATATAAGAAGTCGCGGGGTTATGCTTTCGTTGCCGATGGCGAGAAGGCGCTTATCGACTGGGTGTATTTGGGCAGGCCGCCCAAGGGCGTAATTGCGGATGTCATTGGAAAAACAGACAGGGGAAAGCTGAGGAAGTATGTTGAAAGGTTCAGGGGAAGGGGAAGAAAGAAGCTTGAGGGGTGGCTGCTTTGATTGACAAAGAAACACTTATGAAATTCTCGAAGCTGAACAACCTGAGGCCTTGGCAGCAGGAGAAACACTACATCCAGAGCCTTATTCTTGTCGCTCTCTCGGAATACCCGCTGGTTTTCAAGGGCGGAACTTACCTCTGGTTCTTCCACGGGCTGGACAGGTTCTCCGAGGATTTAGACTTTACAGCCAACGGCAGGCTTCCTGAAAACTTAGACGAAGAAGTATCGGGAACATTGCGCCTTTTCGGGATTGAAAACACGGTCAAGCGGATTGGAGGCGGGCGCGCCAGCTCCTCCTTCAGGATAGGTGCAAATGGCCCGCTGCACACCTCCGAAAAAGACATCTGCTACGTTTACGTTGAAATAAGCAGAAGGGAAAAGATATCGAAGAAGCCACTTGCTTTCGAAACAAACTTCCCTGCCTACAGGTTACCGGTTAAAGTAATCATGGGAATGTCTCTCGATGAAGTTGCGGCAGAGAAGGTAAGGGCAATTATGATGAGGGACAATGCACGGGACCTTTACGACCTTGCATTTCTCCTGAAAGAAAAGAAAGCAAAGCCTAGGCTGCAGCTGGTCAATGAAAAACTGAAATATTACGAGAGTGATTTCAGCAAAGGAAGTTTCACAAAAAAAGTCAGGGGAAAAAGAATTGGGTGGACCTCCGAGCTTAAGCAGCTTGTCTTTGGGAAACTTGGCGGGTTTGACTCGGCAGCGAAGGCTGCAGGAAAATGGGCATCAACAGTTGTGAAGAACGTGAAAAAGAGGAACCGGCACGACAAGTTCCCCCACAAGGTCCAGCGAGAGAAGATGAAAGAGCTCTGGGACAATAAGGATGACGACGTTTGGAAGGATTCTTAAACTGGTTTGACTGGGCTGCATGTCCTTCCTCTGGCACCAAATTCTTCTTAAACGACAAACGTTTTGTTTTCTCATGGATAAGGACCAGACAGTTGCTGTGGCAAGTGCTTTTGTGGAAAAGGACGGGAAGTTTCTCTTCACTTTTGACCCAAGGTGCGGCCTTTGGAGGCTGCCAAGCGGGAAGATTGATTTCGGGGAAAAGGCAGAGGACACTGTTGTCAGGGAAATGAAGGAGGAACTTCAGATTGAGGTTGGTGAGCACGAATTTGTTGGCTGGGGACAGGATGTTGTCTACATGCTTCACAAGACTGTTTCCAGACTCCTGCTGTTCTTCCATGTGAAGTTCATAAGAGGGGAGCTCAAGCCAGACCCAGAGGAGATTCAAGAATACAAGTGGCTGTCGCTTGAGGAAATTAAAAGCCACGAGAACAAGGAGCCTGCTCTTGATGACCTGTTCAGAAGGAATCCTGATTTGAAACTGTGATTCTTTCTAACCAAAGAACTGGGAGATTAGGGTGCCGACGTAGCTGCTTGCTGCGATGACGATTATCGCGATTGCGACATGCTCGAAGATGACTTTTTTCGGGTCTTCCTTGGACTGTCTGGCGATTAGGTAGCTTAGGATTGCCAAAGCTGACAGGCCGTAGGCTATGCTTACAAGGACTGCCTCACTTAATGGAAAGAGGAGGACCGGGATGAGGAAGGTCAGGGCGAAAACCAGTTTCGATGCGAAGGTCGACAGGGTGGCTGTCCAGATTTGTTTTTCCGTGTGTTTTCCTTCGGCTTCCTCCGAGATGTGGATGCCAAGGGCGTCGGAGAAGGCGTCAGCTATTGCTATGGTCAGGATGCCGCCGATAACTGCCAACCTTGAACCGGTTGCTGAGTTGAGGCCGACCATCAGTCCGAGGGTTGTTATGATGCCGGAGGTCAGGCCAAAGCTGATTCCTTTCTTAAGGGCCTCTTCCACGTGAGGCTCCAGCGGGACCGGCATAAATGGTTTAGGAAAGAATAATCATTGCTGCGCCAGCGACCATTACTGCTGCGCCGAGAAGCCGTTCCCTTGTATGCTTCTCCCTGAAGATGTAGTAGCCGTAGAGGATGCCGATGATAGCGCTTGTTCTCTTTATCGAGATGACATAGGGGACAATCTGCATAGTCCATGCGGTCTGCTGGGAGATTACTTCAGCAGCTATTATTGCTCCGACAAGGAGGAATTTCCTGAAGTGCTTTGAGTAGTTTTCCACAATATTCCTCTTCTGCAGGAAAGCCAGGATGAGAAAGGCTGTTCCGACTACCAGGGTTGCGCTTGCTGTTGCAAAGGCAGGGCTTGAGTTGAGGGTTATTATCTTGTCAGTGTTGGCTATTATGCTATAGATGAAGGCGACTACGAGCATATAACGGGTTCCTTTGTTCCTGAAAAGCTGGCGGAAGGGTTCGAGAAGTCCTTTCTTCACCTTGGCAAGGTTGAGGAAGTAGGAGCCGAGGACTATGAGGAGGATGCCAAGAAGCCCATACCTGCTTGGGAACTCGTTGAGGATTAGGTAGGAGGTGAGGATGAGGAAAAGGGGGGCGAAGGCGAGCATGGGGATTGTCAGGGAGAGGTCTGAACTCTTCAGTGCTTTGTAGTAAAGGTGAGCCGCGATGGTTCCGCCAACGGCGGAAACTGCCAAGGCAGGGAAGAAGTTTGGCCCAAGTGTAGGGAGTCCTTGAATGAAAGCCCACGCATAGGCGAAAAGGGATGTGCTGAGGAAGGTCCCGCTGGCAAGGACAACCAAGTCAATGTTCTTGAGGAACTTTTTGATAAACATGTACTGGGTTGCCGCGCCGACGGCAGCAACGAGGGAGAGGATTACCCAGAGCATGAAGGTAAAATGGCCGTTTCTTATTTAACCGTTGAGAAGGTTTTAAATAGGATGAGTAATATAATGCTCATATGAGTAATTTAGTATTCAATGAGATGGCTATGGAGATTTTGGGGGTTTTTTGCAGGGATTTTGGCGCTTCCCACTATGGCAGGGAGGTAGCGAGGAGGCTTAAGGCCAACCAGAGGACGGTCAGTATCCACCTTAACAGGCTAGAAAGTGCTGGTGTCCTGAAGAGCAGGATGAGGGGCAGGCTGAAGGAGTTCTACTTTAACAGGGGAGGGATTGTTGCTGAGAAAGCTGTTTTTGCTGCCGAGGTTTACAAGTTCTGCAGGCTTGCTGAGGATTTTGAAGTTTCCTCAATTGTCGGTGATGCAGTTAAGATGACTGATGGGGTGGTTGTGGTTTTTGGTTCTTTTGCCAAGGGATATGCTTCGAAGGGGAGCGACCTTGACTTGCTTATTATTGGCAAGGTGGACAAGGAAGGGGTAAAAGGTTTGAGGAAGAGGTATTCCAAAGAGGTGCAGGTCATGGAAATTTCAGAGAGGGAATTCCTTAGGGGCCTTAAGAAGAGGTCAGACTTCATGCTTGAGGTGTCTGAGAACCATGTGGTCTGCCAAGGGTTTGAGAAGTTCACAAGGATGATTCTTGATGGAACAGCTTGACTGGTGCAAGAGGCAGAAGAAAGGGATTAGGCTGATTGAGCCTAATGAGAACGTGGCGAGGGACTATTTTGTGAAAGCTGACAACGCCTTAATCATGGCCTCCACTGTTGAGAGCGGGGAGTGGAAAGCGACTGGTGCATACTATGCCTGCTATGATGCGCTCTACGCCTTGCTGCAGATGGCCGGAGTCAAGTGCAAGATTCATGACTGCTCGATAGCTTTGATGCGATTCTTCGACTTCCAGAATGAGGACATTGAGTTTGTTAAGGGGCTGAAACTTAACAGGATAAATGCCCAGTACTATGTTGGCAGGGAATTTGCTCTAGGGGACACGAAGATGGTGAAGGACTTTGTTCTGAGGTGCAGGAAAATCTCCAAAGGGGCTGATTTCGGGAAAATCAGGGAGAAGATTGAAAAAGAGGTCTTTGGTTAGGGGCGTATGGCTGAGGAGAAGGTCTTCTTTGACAATGGGAAGGGACAGAAGCTTTGCGGGATTTTGTGCTTGCCAGAAACTGATAAACCGCCGGTAATCATTATGATTCACGGCCTCACGGGCGACAAGGACGAGCATGGCCGGTTCAGCAAGGCTGCTGAAAGATTTTGTCAGGAAGGTTTTTGCGTTCTGAGATTCGATTGTCGGGGGACAGGAGAAAGCGATGGCAAATTTGAAGATATGACTATTGAGACGGAGGTTGAGGATTTGTTGGCGGCCATAGACTATATCGAGACCAGAAACATAAGCAAGGAAAGAGTTGGTGTTTTAGGCATGAGTCTTGGCGGGGAAATTGCAATCCTAGGCGCGCTTAAGAGAGATGTAAAAACACTTGTATTATGGGCTCCGGTGACTTCTTCAGAAAGGTCGAAGGAGAGGTTTAGCGAAGATGAAAAAAAGAAATTTGAAACAGAAGGCAAAACCATTATTCGTAGCTCAGCGACAGGGAGACCCTGGCTTGTTGGGCGAGGTTTTTATGATAGTTCGATAAGTGTGAAGGTAGAGGAAGAAGTTAAGAAGTTGAGGTGCCCTGTGCTGATAATTCATGGTGACAAGGATTCAACCGTTCCCTTGGAGCATTCAAAACAAGCATTTGAAGATTTGAATGTTGAAAAGAGGCTTGAGGTTATTGAAGGGGCTGACCATGGTTTTTACAATGATGTCGACAAGATAGTTGAACTTTCGTTGAATTGGTTTAAAAAACACATGTAATTGGGGAATTTAGGCAAATGCAATCAAAGCTGCGCCAGCCATCATTATGACTGCTCCAAGAAGGCGTTCTTTGATGTTTTTCTCCTTGAACATGAAAAAGCCGTAGGCGATTGAGAATAGGGCGCCTGTTCGCTTTACTGAAATGACATATGAAACAAGCTGGAGGTCGTAGGCCATGTTTTGCAAGATGAAGATTGTTGCGGCAATTCCTCCCATGGTTAAGAACGCTTTTAGATGTTTTTTGTAGTGGCGAACTTTCTTTTCTGTCTTTACTTGGATTAAAAATAGGAAGATTAGGGCGACAACAAAGTTTGCATAGGCAGAACCGATGGTGTAGTTTGAGTTTTGTACAAGGATTTTGTTAAATGTTGAGGAAATGCCTGTGAGAAAGGCAAAACCCATCATGTAGAGGCTTGCTTTGTTTGTAAATAGTTGTTTGAACGGTTCGAGAATTCCAATGTTTGCTTTTTGGAAGTTAAGTATGTAGGAACCAATGACAATGAGGGAGATTCCAATGTATCCTTGGGTGTTTGGCAGCTCACCAAGGAAGATGAAAGATATTAAGATAACGAATAGAGGTGATATTGCTCGGATGGGGTCTACAAGTGAGATGTCACTAAGGTCGACAGCTTTGTAGAGTAGGTAGGTCATTATTGCAGCAGCTGTGCCCGATATTAGTCCTGCTGGGAAAAAGAGAGGGCCAAGTGGAGGGAGTCCTTGTATTAAGGAAATGGTGAGGAGAATTACTCCGCTTGTGAAAAAGACACCAGTTCCGAGAACGTATTTGTCAATCTGCTTCTGGAACTTCTTGGCAAACATGGAGTAAGTTGCACTGCCAAGTCCTGCCAGCAATGCAAAGATGAACCAAATCATTAAGAGACTAAAATCCGTTTCTTATTTAACCCTTGATGGGATTTTCTTTACATGAAGGAGATAGCGCGGGGTGCTGAGGCTGTTCTTTTCAGGGATGGCAAGGTTCTTGTCAAGTTGAGGGAGCCGAAGGCTTACCGGTTGAAGGTGCTGGATGACAAGATTAGGAAGTTGCGGACGCGTGGCGAGGCAAGGCTTATTGGTCGGGCGGCTGCGGCTGGGATTGATGTTCCACAGGTTATTGAGGTTGATGAGGAGAAAGGCGTCATTAGGATGAAGTGGATTGCCGGCCGAAGGATGAAGGAGGTTATTGACGGAGGCAACTCAGGGCTGTTCCAGAAGATAGGCGAGATGGTTGGCAGGCTGCATGGGGCTGATATTTACCATGGGGATTTGACGACATCGAACATGATTCTTTCAAAAGGAAAGTTGTTCCTGATTGATTTTGGGCTGGCGAGGTTTGATAAGAGCGTTGAGGGGAAGGCAGTTGATTTGAGGCTGCTCCGCCAGTCGCTGGAATCGACGCACTGGAAATTCCCGAAGGGTTTTGAAAGGGTGCTGGCTGGCTATCGTAAAGCTTACGCTAGTGCGAACTTAGTTGAGGCCCGGCTGGCTGTCGCGGAAGCGCGGGGAAGATACAACAGGTCTAGACGGAAGGCAACTCAGTGACGTTGTCGATGACCCTCATTATGGATTTTTCCATAATCACTATCCTTTCCTTTTCTGCCTGCCTGATTGCGTCCCTGAGTTTGTTTTCGTGCTCGGCGTAGATGGTGAAGAGGGGCATGCCTTTTTTGACCCGGACGCCGCGGTCGACGTGGAGGTCTATTCCCCCTCCTTTGTCTTTTGGCGCCCCTGCGGCTCTTGCGATTTTCACGATTGCCGGGATGTCGAAGGCGTAGACTGAGCCGGTTCGGCTTGACTTTATGGTGTGTTTGTGCTTGCCGAGCGGGAGGTCTTTCACCTTAACTTTCGGGTTGCCGCCCTGAGCCTTGATGATTTCCTGCATCTTCTTCCAGGCTTTCCCTGACTTGAGGAGCTTTTCTGCAAGGGCGTATCCTTGGCCGCGTCCGGCTTTTCCGCCAAGCTCGAGAATTATGCCGGCCTCTTCAAGGCTTTTGTCTCTCAGGTCCTGCGGGGCATCCTTGGCTTGGGTGAGGATGTTGATTACGTCGCGTGCCTCAAGGGCGGGGCCAATGCCACGGCCGACTGGCTTGTCGCCCTGAGTGATTATGGCCTGAACCTGCATGCCAAGCTTGTTGCCCAGCCTGATGAAGTCGTAGGCAAGGGTCTGGGCCTCGGATTTGTGCTTGATTTTTGCAAACCTTCCTACCGGGATGTCGATGATTACTTTTTGGGAGCCGGCTGCCTTCTTCTTGGCGAGGATTGATGCCAACAGGAAGGGTTTTGGGTCGAGGCGGAGTGGGTAGCGGAGCTGGAGCAGCTTGTCGTCGACCGGGACAAGGTTGACTGAGCCTCCCCAGGCGATGCAGGCCCCTGTCTTCATTACTGTTTTCTTCAAATCCTCGAAGGCAAGGTTGACTGGCGCCAGCACCTCCATAGTGTCGGCTGTTCCGGCCGGGGATGAGATGGCACGGGAGGATGTTTTTGGCATGGTCAAGCCGGCTGCTGCGACGATTGGGACAATTATCATGGTAACCCGGTTGCCGGGGATGCCACCAATGCTGTGCTTGTCGACAATTGGTCCCTTATCGAACTTGAGCTGCTCGCCGCTCAGGACCATTGCGTTGGTGAGGGCGACTGTTTCCTCGGTGGAGAATTCCGTCGTATAGGCTGATGCCATGAAGAAGACTGACTCAACGTCAGAGAGGCGATTAGTTACTATGTCTTTGACTACTGCCGCTATCTCGTTTTTCTTCAGCTGGCGGCCTAGGAGGCGGTCCTTGATTAGGCCGACTGATGCTGGTGTCGGGGCAGGTTCGATGTTGACAAAGCCGCCGTCCTCGATTGGAATCTCGCGGTCAAGCTCCTTGAAGATGCCGATAGAGCCGGGCGGGATGATTTTGCTAGTCACATCGACTATGGCTGTTTTTACCTTCTTGTGGAAGTGGACATTTATCCGGTCCATCGAGTGGATGCCCATCTCGTAGGCATCGCTTGTGTTGAGAAGGACGATTGGGGCCCCTCCGGTCTCTATGTCGACGTTTTTTATCTTTAGCTTTAACATGGGAAGATGATGCTCTTTGGGTAAATAATGGTTACTCTATCTTGAAGCGGAGAATGGCTGCGATGCCGCCAAGGCCTTCAAGCTTGTCGCCTGGCTCGTGACCGGTGCCGACAATGTGGATGAAGGCGCGCCCCTTTTCGGCCGCCTTGAGGAGTTTTTCAAGGTCAAGATAGGTGCCGTCCCTCTTTTTCTTGCGAACCAGGTCGGCGGAGATTAGGAGCTTCTCAACTGCGCCGTACTTGACTGCTTTTTTTACTCCTTCGGCTCCGTAGGTCGCCAGGTTGCCTTTGGCTATCTTTTGGAACAGTTCGTCAACCATTGAGGTGTCCTTGGCAAGGCTGGTTTGCCTGATTAGCTTGTCTGCTGCCCGGCCGACAAGGTCCTTGATGGAAGCTCTGGTCGAGGAGGATGCGTTTTCGACTTTGAACTTCAATTTAGGATTCTTGCTTCGCAGATAGTCGGCAAAGTTCTCTTTCGCATTTCCGGGACCTGCGATGATTAGGGCGTCTGTTTTGAAGTTGACAAGGGCTGAGGCCACGTCGGCGAAGTATTTTTTGAAAGCTGTGTCGTAGGCTTTAACGTCGCGCTTCGGGGGGATGTTGGAATAGATTTCAACAGGGTAGCTGATGCCAAAGGGTTTGATTTGGGCAAAGAGGGCATTGTCCCTGTCCATCAGGACGATAAGGAGTTTGGGCTGGTGGACTTTCGACTCGTCAATCCGTTTCATGTCCAGCTTGGAGAACTTTTTGAAAATCGTTGTCATGTCGCCGGGCTTGATGGCAAAGGTGTGGTAGGAGCCGAGTGGTATTTCCTCTTTGGAAGACATGGTGATTTTGCCGCCGACGCGGAGGGTGTTGAGGTATTCGTGAAACTCGACCTTCTCGACCGATATTGCAAGGGTGACATTCACCTTTGAGACCTCTGTCCGCTCGCCAAACTCCTTCTTAAGCTTGCGCTGGTCCCGCATCTTTACTCTCGAGGCTGAGTCAAGAATGTTGGAAAGGTGCCAGAGGTCGTCTTCCGATTCAATCCTGACCTTGAGCCTGCCTTCTTTCCTGTCAAAGGAGAGTATTTTCACGATATCACGCCTAAAGTATTCGGATAAGCTTTAAATAAAAAGGTGCCTATTCTAGGAGTTATGAGGAGAAAAGGCTTGGGGAGCCCTGTGGAAGTGCTTGTGGGCCTAGCTTTGCTTATTTTCATTGTTGGCGTCTTCAACTTCGGGAATCTGATTTACTTCCCAACTGTTCTCCTTGATGTTGAAAGCGTTGGGACGATTGGAAGGGGGGAGAGCAATATCAGGCATATTCCCCTTGGCAACGCTGTCATAGACCTTCGGGAAGAGGCAGCCCCTAGCATTGAGGAGCACGGGCCAATCACCCTTGCAAGAGGGGTTATAACGCTTGAGGAGCACGAGATAGTGGCTGAGTTATCGAGGGAGGAGCTTGAGACTATCAGCTCAAGCAAGCTGGGATTTGATGTTCTCAAGAGTAACGAGTATGGGACTATGACTGTCAGGCTTAATGGCCACCTTATCTGGAGCGGGAATCCTAAGGAGGGGGAAAGGGTTGATATAGACCTTGGCCTTTTCAGGGGGATTTTCACGGTCGGAGGGAACAGGATAAAGTTTTCCACAACAAGCAGTGGGTGGAGAATTTGGTCGCCGGCGATTTATGTTATTGACGCGGTAAAGCTGGAAGCGAATGTCCTCAAGACCTCGCAGAAGGCCTTTGAGTTTGGCGTGAGTGATAGCGAGCTTGAGAACTGCATGCTTGGGCGCGTTGCCTTTACTGTTCAGGATGCAGGTTTTGGGACAGACCTTTTTATTAAAATCAACAATGTTACTGTCTGGAGGGGAAGCCCGAAACCGGGAAACCTTCCAACCCTTGTCGACTTCTCGAATATAGTCACGGGACTTGGGACGAGGAATGTCCTCTCCTTCGGGGTTGAAAGGGCAGGGAGATACCAGCTGGAGGACATTGACATTCTGATATTCAACTCAGGGGAGGGAACCTCAAGCTCGACATTCTCGTTCAATATCAGTCAGGAGAATCTTGAGGCGTTGCGGCAGGGACGCCTGAAAGGGGTTGTTGTGCTGGAAGTTGAAACTGTTGAGAAAGGCGGTACCCTGACTGTCTCGGTTATTGGGGAGGATGAATTCGAATTGATGAAGAGGAGTGTTGGCGCCGGTAAAATAGAGTTGAACTTCACAGACAGGGAGATACGGACCGGCACAAACATAATCATGCTTAAGAGCTCCGGCCTCTATGAGGTTGGTGAGCTTAAAATCAAACTGGTGAACAGATGAAAAAAGCCTTTCTTGCTTTGTTGCTTGTCATCCTGGTCGCAGGATGCATAGGAGGGGGAGAGCCCTCTGGTGGGAGGGACTCTGCCCGCGCCTCCGTCCCAACGCTTGGGATAGTCAGGCTTGAGCATTATCCAGCCGAACTGATTGCTGGTGATGTCTTCTACCTTAACGCAACGGTTGAGAACGCCGGCAGTGGCGAGGCTCCCCTGCGGGATGTCGAGGGGGAGTTCTACAACTTTGGCTCTTATCTTGACAGGTGCAGTGTAATTAGCGGCGGCCGTTACAATCTTGGCGGTGGGGACAGGGCAGACTTCTCCTGCCTGTCAAGGGTAAAACCAAAGCACAGCTGGGCAGACCAGGACAAGGAGTCTATCTCCCAGACAGTCAGGTTCAAGACAACATACTATTACGACCTCTCCCTCGCCATGGACGGGCTGACAGCCCTTGAGGAAAGGGAGTTCGAGAGGGTTAACCCTTCAACCAACGTTGAGAGCAAGTCTGTCGGAAGCCCATTCTCAATGGAGATTGAGCTTGATTCGCTCCCGGCAAAGGAGGGGGAAAGCTTCTTCGCAACCATGAAGTTCTCAATGGACCTTAGCGAGAGTCAGGGGATAGAGGAGAAGGGAATAAGCAGGAAGTATCATGTTGGGCTGGCGACGCTTTCAATTCCCTCAAGCTTCCTGATTATTGACCAGGGGGACTTTGACAGCAAGAGGCCGTGCGGGGAATTCACCTGCCTTGAGGCAAACTATGTCAGGCTCGATAATGGACAGGGCAGCCTCACAGCTGAAATCAAGGTGCCGAGGATGAAGCAGCCGGAAGACAGCTTTAGTGTCAGGGCTTTTGCGACAAGCTACAAGATTTTCAAGATAGAGAGTGTTGGTATCTCGGCAGAGTCAGAAAAACTTACCTAAGGTTTTTTGGGAGATGCCTGAGACGCAGTTTATCTGGTTCGACTTCTCGATGACAAGCCGCTTGAGCTCCTCCCTGTCCCTTGCAATTATGAAGTAGCCGTACTTTCCTCCGCCCCCTGGGATTACGACAACCTGCCCGTCCCTGAGCCTCTGCATTGCCGTTGCAAGCTCGGGGGAGATGGGTTCGATTTCTTCCGGCTTGGTGTCAACCATGACCTTTATCTCGCTTCCGAAATAGTCTATTGACTTTCTCCAGAGCTGCTGGGCAGGCTCTGACATTATGGAAGGCACCTTAATCGCCTGCTGGATGATTTGGATGAGTGGGAAGAGGTTGATGTAAGGGGGCCTGTTGGGCGGCGAGGTGGAGGGCTGGTCGGAAAGCCTTGCTATCTTGTCCTTGACGCCTTCCCTTATCTGCGAGCCGCACTTGACGCACTTGTAGGCATACTCCTTCGCTTCCTCAGTGGAATACTTTGTGAAGCATTTCCTGCAGGCGGTGCAGTGATACTTCCCAAGCCTTGGGTCGAGGCCGGCATTGAAAACAATTCGTCTCCCCTCCTTGTTTCCAATGGCAAGAACCACCTCGTCAAAAGTTGGGGCTTCAAGCTCAAACCGGTTGAACTCCCGTCCGAGCCGGTGCGGTGCAGGGGAGTGGGCATCACTGTTTGAGAGGAAAGCGAACCCCTTCAGCTCTGAAAGCTTGTCGGCGTAGTAGGTATTTGCCGACAGGCCAAGCTCGATAAACTTAACCCTTGAAATTGCGCTTCCGTAGCAGTCCCTTAGCCGCCTGAAGTAGCGGTAGATGCTTGTCCAGGGGGTGAAGGAGTGTGCTGGGCCGATGTGGCCGCCTGCGTCACTGACCATGTTGGCAATGGCTTCGCCGCTCAGCCTAATCTTTGGCCGCCCGTTGCTGTCAAGGGTGTCTGAAAAGTTCGCGAACCTTGCGCGCAAGTCATCGCAGGCATCCACCGAGGGGAGGAGGAAAAGGTGGTGGACCCTGTTCCTGTCCTCAACCTCGCCTGATAAAATAAACCTTATCCCGTTGTCGTGCTCGCGGGTACCTTGCGCAACCTCTGGCAGTTGCTTGATTTCCTCCAGCCAAGCAGGGTGAAGACAGTCTCCAATCCCCACAAGCT
>JAUXGB010000025.1 GCA_030622515.1 Candidatus Altarchaeota archaeon | reverse complement strand
TCAAAACAAGCGAGGGGAAAGAGACGGAGGAAGAGACTGTCAGGTGCGGTGTCGCTATCACGTCAGTCGCAAGGAAAGGCGACCTGCTCCAGCGGATGTTCAAGACGGAGAGGAAGAGGGGCGGCTGGGAAGTTGTTGAGGGGATTAAAGAGGGCTTCGCCAGAGGATGTTCAAGAAGGGCGCTTGCCCTGCTAAAGGCCAAGCCGGCACCAGCCGGCAGGATGACAGTTGTCATTGACCCGACCCTCCTTGGGGTTTTTGTCCACGAAGCGCTTGGCCACGCAGTCGAGGGCGACCTTGTCGCAAACAAGGAGTCGATTCTTCGCGGGAAGATAGGGAAGAAGATTGCGCCCACAGGCGTTTCCGTCTTTGATGACAAGACGCTTAAGGGCGGCTATGGCAGCTACGGGTTTGACAGGGACGGGACCCGGGGGGAGAAGACGGTTCTTGTGAAAAATGGCAGGCTGGTCGGCTTCCTTAACTCGCGTGATTCTGCCGGGAAGCTGAAGGCTGGCTCGACAGGGAACTGCAGGGGGGTTTTCAACCAGGTGAGGATGAGCAACACGGTGATGGCACCGGGAAAGGCTGACCCAAAGGAGATAATCAAGGAGACCAGGAAGGGCGTCTACCTTCAGGGCTCCTCCGGAGGACAGGTCAGCACAAGTTCAGGCAACTTCAACTTTGCCGCACTGGAAGGCTGGCTTATAGAGGGGGGCGAGCTTACCACCCATCTGAGGGACGTTGCCCTGCTTGGCAACACTCTTGAGATTCTAAAAAAGATTGATATGATTGGGAAGGACTTCAGGCTGAGGCCAGGTATGTGCGGAAAAGGCGGGGAGTGGGTGCCTGTCGGCTCTGGCGGGCCCACCATAAGGACGACTGCGGTTGTCGGAGGACAGGCATGATAGAGAAACTTTACAAGAGGGCTTCAAAGGCCTGCGATGAGGTGGAGCTCTACCTTGAGGAGTCGGAAGCTTCCTCATGCTCGGCCGAAAGCGGGAAGCTCAACAGCTTCTCGCGCGGGACTGAGTCCGGCTACGGTATCAGGGCTGTGAAGAACAGAAAGGTTGGCTTTGCTTCCGGCAACAGTCTTGACGATTTTGGAAAGGTGCTGAAAAGGGCACTTGCACTCTCGAAGTTTGGCAACAGGTTTTACGGATTCCCGGCAAGGTCGAAATACAAAGCGGTCAGGGGGATATTTTTCAGGTCAGTTGAGAAGCTTGACGATGATTTTCTTTACAAGAAGACGGAAGCCATGGTCAAGGCGCTCAAGAAGCTTGGCGCAAGACCGACAGCCGCGGGGGTGAGCAAAGGCGTTATGAGATTCTCGATAGCAAACTCAAACGGGGTCCTTGTTGAGGAGAAGGGAACGGATGTCGGGTGCAGCGCAGTCGCAAGGGTTGGGAAAGTGATAGCGCATGAGAGTGAGGAGAAGACAAGTGAAAAGCTGGGCTTCGAGAAAGTGGCGGAAGCCGCCGCCAGGCTTGCACTGGCTTGCAAAGGAAAGAGGCGGCCGCCAAAAGGCAGGATGAAAGTCCTTCTTGAACCGCGGGCCGCCAGCGAACTTTTAACTTCAACCCTTCTTCCATCCTTCAGCGGCGAGAATGTCTGGAGAAGAACCAGCAGGCTTGCCGGAAAGATTGGGGAAAAACTCTTTTCAAGCAGGTTTTCAATAAGGGACTCGGGGATTCTTCCAAGCGGCATCGGCTCTTCAAAGTGCGACAGAGAGGGAACACCTTCGCGGGAGACTTGGCTTGTGAAAAAAGGGAAAGTCGCAGGCTTCCTTTACAATCACGAGAGCTCGGTGAGGGCCGGTTGTAGAAGCACAGGGAATGGTTACAGGGGTTATGGCTCCACCCCCTCAATCTCGCAGACAAACATACTGTTTTCAAGGGGGAAAGAAAAACGGGAAGCGCTTTTGTCCTCGATGAAGAGGGGAATACTTGTTTCCGGCCTTAGCGGAACCCACACAGTCAGCCCATTCTCGGGCGACTTTTCCCTTGAGGCGAAGAATTCCTTCCTCGTAGAAGGGGGAAAGGTCAAATATGCCGTCGACTCCTGCATGGTCTCGGGGAATATCTTCTCAGTGCTGAAGGACGCCGAGCTCTCGCAAGAGCAGAGGACACTTGGAGACACAAAGATTGGCTCCATTCTGTCAGAACTTGACGTTTCGGCCTAGGCCTTCGAGAGAGATGAAAGGGAAACCCCTTTCAGTTTTCTCTCGGCTTTCATCTTCTCAAGAACTTGGTTAGCGTAATCCACCACATTGTTTCCTATTATCTCCCGGATATAACCAATCAGCTCAAGAAATATCTTGTGGCAAATCCCTGCCTTATCGCGCGATTTTACCTCAAGGATTGTGGAATAGCGGCTATACTCGAATTTCTTTATCTCCTTCTTGTACTTCCCTTTGACATAATTGACAGCGGAATTTGCAAGGTTGGCGCCCGCCATTCTACACACTATCTCAAGCGTGTTTTTTATGAGCTCTGAATATATTGTCTCTGTTTTGTCCATTTTTCTCACTCAAAACAGTTCTATGCTTTGCTTGAAGAACTGTATCAGCATCCACCCCGCCACCAGTGTTGTGACTCTTTCAGTCATTGTCGATACTATCTCGGGAATGCTTGTTATTCCGAGAAGGGTGAAGAGTGCAATTCCTTTTGACAGGGCAAGGAGTATTGCTGCCATAGGAAGGGTTGTCCACAGGCCTCGCTTTGAACCCTTGGACAAGGTCTTGACCGCAAGGGCAAGGGCGGCAGACACTATCAGTACGGAAAAAGTTAGTGTCTCTACCAGAATCGTCATCGTTGGTTCAACTACTTCTATTACCATCTTATCTTTCCTCCACAATCATGAAACTGCTGGCAAGCATCCACAAGCTTAGGGCGAGGCATACTGCGGCGACCATCTCCACGCTTGCCGAAACAAGCCAGAGGGCACCGGTGGCAGGGGTCATCCACGCCTGAACGTCACTCTTGTACTTGAACAGCTCGAGAAGATAGTGAATCGCCATCAGGATTGCAAAGCTTGAAAACATTATCCATGCCCTTGCAAGCTTGAAAGCGCCTGCCTTGCGTGACAGATTGAGCGTGTACCAGGCCGCGGCAAAGAAAACGACAGCTATCACAACATCGAAAGCCATCTCGAGACCCATCATATCGGCTAATTAGCATCCCTAGTATAATTAGGTTTTGAGTATTAGAGGAAAGCTATTTATCCCCATTCAAATAACTACACCTGATGGATAAAGGGGAGCCAAAGTACAAGGAAGGCCTTGGTGGCATACCTATGTATGAGGAAGGCAGGGAGGTCCCACCCCTTCTCATCGTACTCTGGGGCGTCTCAATATGGGTTTGTATTTTTGGAACAATCATTCTCTTCTGGAGCTTCCAGCCATGCAGGTTTGTTGAGATAGTTGTTGGTGGGGACACTGTTGCGAAGATGAAAGACCCATCCATTAGAGACCCGCCATGCGACCCGGCGTTGGAATCTGGTTGTAAGGTGTGGGCCTTGAGTTCCAGGGAAGAATGCCTTTGCCTGCTCTCAGGGAAAGGTAATTGTTAGAATAAGTGCCTGACAATTCTGACTAGGGACGGTTTTTTCATAAAGAACTTGATTGCTTTGCCAAAGCCTTTCCCCGCTTGGATTGAGTTAACATCCAGCTCATTCATATTTTCAACAACGTAGTCGAGTTCGCTGTCACTTAAGTCTGAAAAAGCCTGTCTTGCCTTGTACATGTTCTTTACGTGGGTTCCTTCGCGCTTGTACCACTCTTTCGTGTATTTTGACAAAACTCCTTTTGAAAAGTCCTTTCTCCTAGATGCCTCAGTTGCTATTTCAGCTGCAAGCTCGCCAGCGGCAATTGCAAATCCCATGCCTCCCCCATCTACTGAGCTTACCTGCCGGGCTGCTGTGCCCACAATCATCAGGTTGTCTGCTGTAAACTCCTTTAGAGGAAGGCTCACGTTTATTATACCACAGGAATCCCGAATAACTGAACTTTCCGCAAAGCGTTTGTCTTTCTTTAAGAATTCCTCAAGATACTCTTCAGCACTTTTATCTGCAAGGCTCACAGGGAGTCCCAGACCAACATTTGCCCTGTCAGGCCCTTTTGGAAAGACCCAGACGTAGCCTTTAGGACAGACGCTGCCAATATGTATCTCAACCTGGGACGGCTTTTTTAGCCTAAGGCCTGCAAGCTCAACCTGTGCGCATGTTGCAAGCTCATTTGGAGGATAGTTTGTCTCGACCCCAAACCACTTTGCAACGCGCGACTCAATACCGTCAGCTGCAACTACGAGACTGCATTCGAACTCAAGCTTTTTGCCAAACCTTTTGGCAGAAACAATTATCTTCTTGCCTTTTCTCTTAATTCCTGTCGCTCTTGTTCGTGTCATTATCTTAGCGCCTGCAGAAGCTGCAACAGATGCAAGCTCTTTATCAAAGGCAATTCTCTCAACAATATGGCCGTCATCGGTGGAGAATTTTACAGTGTGGCTTTTGCCAGAAGGGGAAACAAAGAGCGTGGACTTTACTGCCTGCGGGCAAAGCCTGCCGTTCGGTTTTATTTTAAAGTTCTTAAGGTCAGACCACCCAATTGCTTCGCCACACCTTACTGGTTCTCCAACTGCCTGACGTTTTTCAAGAACAACTACACTTAACCCGTTCTTTGCCGCTGTTCTTGCAAAGGCTGAGCCACCGGGGCCCGCCCCTACGACAACCACATCAAAGGTCTTCATAACCATTAGATTAAGTACCTTGCGAGTCTTAAGATTTGCGGCCTTTGGACAAGTGCTCCGACAACTTTCTTAAAGTTGCCCTGTTTGGCATTTTCCATCAGGTCTATACTAAACTTCTCAACAAAGAAGTTCAAATCGTCGTCGTCTGCATGGTCAAAAGCTCTTCGAATCTTCACAAGGTTCATAAGGCCTTTGCCATACTTTTTCATCCACCTTGAAGCATACTGGTCAAGAAACTTTTTTGAAAAGTCATTTTTCTTAAACGCCTCTATCGCAACATCCGCAGCAACAGCAGCGGCATCCATTGCATCTGCAATTCCTCCACCGTGGACTGCATTTACCTGCCTTGCAGCAGTTCCAATAACCATGAATCTGTCCCTTGTGAGTCCCTTTAGCGGCATGCCGACCTGAATTAATCCGCACGAATCTTGCACAACTGCTGCATTTTCCCATCCCCTCTTCTTGAGGAATTCTTGAAGATATTCAGGAGCTTTTTTTCCTTCTTGATTGGCCCTTATGCCAACGCCAACGTTTGCCCTGTCTTTTCCCTTTGGAAAGACCCATATGTAGCCTAGCGGTGCGATTTCGTTCCCAAAATAGAAGTCGATATGGTCTGGGCTGTCAATCTTTATCCCTGCAAGCTCAACCTGAGCGCAAGTGGTAATGTCAACCGGGCTTGTTGTTGTGTTGATTCCCATATACTTTGCAGTTCGTGATTCAACACCATCGGCTGCAATAAGCAATGTGCAATGGTAGTCTACCTTCTTGCCCAATCGCTTTGCATGGACGACCAGACCGGTCTTGGCTTTTGAAACACCTTCAACTCTTGTTCGTGTCAGGATTTTGGCGCCTTTTTTTGCAGCAAGAATTGCAAGATGCTTGTCAAAGATTTTCCTGTCAATTATGTTGCCTTTTGCTTCCTTGCCTTCCATGTAAGCATACTTGCCGTTAGGCGAATAGAACCTTCCAAAGTTTATCTTTTGGTTGACAAAGTGCCTTTCTTTTATCTTGTGGTTTTGGAGAGTCCACTCGTTAAGGCCTTCGCCGCACCTTACTGGCTCTCCGATAGCTTGTCTTTTTTCAAGAACGGCCACGCTGATTCCCTTGGATGCGACAAGCTTTGCAAAGGTTGTCCCCGCAGGGCCGGCACCGACAACAACGATGTCATATTTCTCCAAAATCATTACCTCTTTTTCTTTGGAAGTGATATTGCCGACATCGGGCATGCTCTTACGCAAAGCCCGCATTCAATGCAGAGCTTAGGGTCAACCATCAAACCTGCGTCTGTAAGTTCTAAGGCGTTTTTCGGACACACTGCAGTGCACCCTGCGCACCTCATACATTTCTCCCTGTTTATCTTAACTGCCATGATCTTCACCTTTAAGGCAACAGCCTTACAGTATCTCTTGGGAATAAGACTGTTTCCCTGATATTATTTAACTTTAGCATTAGTTCGATGAATCTTTCTATCCCAAAGCCGAATCCGCCGTGGGGCGGCATGCCGTACCTGAAAGGAGTGAGGTAGTGGCTGAAGCTCTCCTGCTCAACGCCAAGCTTCTTCATCCTCTTGACCAGCTCGCCGTGGCGATGTTCACGCTGGCCACCGGACGCTATCTCCTGTCCCATCATCTCAAGGTCGAAAGCTCTTGAGGCCCTGCCCTTTTCCATTATGTAGAAAGGCTTGTCGCTTTCTGGATAGTCAGTTACAAAGTAGAAGGAATGTCCCTCCGCTGCCATAACCTCGCCAAGTTTTTTCTCTTGCTCAGTCGACAGGTCTCCCGCCTTTGGCTCGCCAATCAGCTTGAAGGCTTTCGCCAGCTTGATTCTGGGAAACTTCTTCGTCTTTGGCACGTCAATCCCGAGCTTGCCGGCCCGCTTCAAAAGGTGCTTGAGCAGCTTTTCAAGAACTTTCATCACATCGTTCTCGTTCTTAATGAAGGCAAGCTCTGCGTCGACCGAAAGGAACTCGCTCAGGTGCCGGGTTGTGTTGCTTTTCTCCGCCCTGAAGGCTGGTGCTATCTCCCACACCTTCTCAAACCCGCTGGCCATGAGCATCTGCTTGTAAAGCTGCGGCGACTGCGCCAGCAGGGCTTTCTTGCCGAAGTAGTCAACTGAAAAGAGGGTGGCTCCGCCCTCGGCTCCGCCCTGAACAATCTTCGGCGTGTTGATTTCGATAAAACCCTGCTTAACGAAAAACTCCCGACAAGCTTTCAGCATCTCAGCCTTGAAGAGGAAGATTTTCGCTGCCGAAGGCTTCCTCAGCTCGATAGGGCGGTTGTCGATTCGCGTGTCAATTAGCGCGGGTTTCTTCTCGTCAGGGTCAAGCGGCAGCGGCTTCGCCGAAGGGTTCAGCACTTCAAACGAGTCTGGAATTATCTCAAAGCCCCTTTTCGTCTTCTCGCTGGCTTTGAAAACCCCGGTCAGCTGCACTACACTCTCCCTGTTGACATCTCTTATTGAGTTGTAGAATTTCATGTCTGGCTTCGCGACGATTTGGACATCGCCTGTCCTGTCGCGGAGGATTAGGAAGACCAGCTTCTTCAGGTCGCGGACCTCTTTCACCCAGCCCCGAAGGGTAACCTTCTTTCCGTCGTCGCTGGCGCCGAGTTGTCCTGCATGCTTATTCAATATGTCACCCCAAGGTTGAAAGCTATTGTGTAGATTATTAGCCAGACGAAGATGAAGAGGAAAAAGTCACCGGAAGGCTTGCCCTCCTTCAAAAGCCTTGGCAGCCCAAAGGCTGCGACCAGAGCTGAACCGACAGATATGGCTGGAGTTGAAAAAGTTGATAGGCAACCAAGGACTGCGGCCGTTGCGACCAGAATTGACACTGTTTTTCTTCTCATAGAGGTTATTGAAACAGATGGCCTTTTAAATGTAGCTAATCTCAATAGGGCTGTATGGGGGCTGAACAGCAGATTTGGACTGAAAAATACAGGCCGAAGGATTTAAGCTCCATCGTAGGGCAGAAAGAGATAGTCGCCCGCCTGAAGGCCTTTGTTAGGGAGAAAAACATACCTCATATGCTTTTTGCCGGTCAGGCAGGCATTGGAAAGACGACAGCCGCCCTTGCGCTGGCAAGGGAGCTCTTTGGCGAAGGCTGGAAAGACAACTTTATGGAAACCAACGCGTCAGACGACCGCGGCATTGACATTGTCAGGAAGAGGATAAAGGATTTTGCAAGGACGCGGGCGATGGGCGGCAGCTTCAAAATCATCTTTCTTGACGAGTGTGACGCCTTGACCAAGGACGCCCAGAATGCGCTCCGCAGGACCATGGAAAACTACACAAGCACCTGCCGCTTCGTCCTTTCCTGCAACTACTCAAGCAAGATTATCCCCCCGCTCCAGTCCCGGTGCGCCATCTTCAGGTTCAAGGGCCTGCGACCGGAGGACGTCTCCTCCTACATTGAACGGATAGCAAAGGGGGAGAAGATGAAGCTGGATAAGGATGCGAAGGACGGGATAATCGCCGCTTCAGAAGGCGACCTGAGGAAGGTGACAAATATCCTTCAGGCTGCTGGCGGGGCCGGCAGTCATGTAACGAAGAAATCTGTTCTCTCAATCCTGTCGAAAATCAGTAAGAACGAAGGAAAAAAGATAGTTCAACTGGCTGCGGGCGGCCGCTTTCTTGACGCGCGAAAGGAGCTGAGCAAGCTGATGATAGAGGAAGGCATCAGCGGTGAGGAGATTATTGGCAGCATTCACAAGGCAGTTCTTGAGCTTGACATTGACGACAGGAAGAGGATAGAGCTTATTGAAAAGGTCGGCGAAGCTGATTTTCGCATGCTTGAGGGTGCGAACGAGGTAATTCAGCTGGAAGCTTTATTAGCTAGAATTGCTACTCTTGGTGGAAGCAAATGAAAAGGTGGGTAAGTTTTCTGGTGGTGGCTGTTGTAGTTCTTTCTGCCGCAGCCGCAATAGACTATGGGTGCTACTATGATGATGAGGAACAGGACAGCGCAACCTGCAGGGTAAGCTTCGGCGCGAGCGTTTACAGCTGCTCAAAAAATGGTGAAATCACCCTCACAATCCTTAATGTTACATCCCACGGTTATGCGAATTACTTTAATGCAAGCCGTTCGCATATTGAAATCTCAAACACAACTTTTGGCCTGATACCTGAGAAAGCCATGCTCAGCTCTTCAGGAGAGACTGCAAAGTCAAAGCTCTTCCTTGTCGACTCGCCAACGCCGCCCTTCACAGCAACCGTTACCTACACCTCGGACAACTCGGTCTCAAACCGGAAGGAGTTCGAGGAGGAGCTTGAGATGATTGACGACTTCAACGAGATAGAACTCAACGTGACACAGGCGGTTTTTGACCCTGCGACAAAGAAGATAAGCCTTTCAGGGAATGTTTTGGGAATTTCTGGAACCACAAAGATAATTTATGCGCTGATTAACTATGAAAAAAGAATTGTTGTCGAAAGTGTGCAGTCGGCTTTTGACAAAGACTTTGAGTACACCTTTGACAAGGATTACTCCCCGAAGGATATGGGAAACCTGAAGGTGGCTGTTATTGTCTGGCAGGACACGCCGTTCGCCCTTGGCGTCGTAAAGCCGACTATTGCAGCATTTAACGACTATTCACTTGACGTCACTGCGCCGGAGACTATTGGGCCGGAAAAACGGTTTGAGCTGAGCGTGAAGATAACCAACTTTGTAAATCAGGTAGACACCTATTCAATAGAGGTCGAAACCCCTGAAGGCTGGCAAAGCGAGGTAATTCCGGAGACGGAAATCCTGCCGGGCGAGTGGAAGAAGTTCGAACTTTCAGTAATGCCGCCACGCGACTTCAAGGGAACCCAGACCCTGCGGGTCGTTACAACATCCCGGCTTGCCCCTATAAATCACACCGAAGAGCTCAGGCTCAGTCCGGAGAAAAGGTTTGACGCTGAGGTCGAAATCTACCCTTACCCCAAGCCTGTGGCAGCGAAGCCGTTCAACATAACCCTGTTCTTCAACTCCACCGGGACAATAGATGACACAATCAAGTATGTTGTCTTCACAATGCCCTACGTAAAGACGGAGGGGATTGAGAAAAGCATGACCCTGCCGCCGGGGATAAGGCTTTTCAGGCAGGAGGACACCATCCTTGATGCCTGCGCCCTTGACGAGGACGACTCACTCAAGGCAAAAACCCTTCACGAGCTCCGCCTGCTTGCATCAATGCTTGAGGAGGAGTTGCTTGATGAAGATATTGAGAGGGTTGAGGAGCTTGTTGGGCTTCAGAATTCCCGAATCATTCATGTCCGGGACTTAAGCTCTTCAGAAACAATCGCCTCACTAGGTCTTGACATAAGGGAGTTCTGCGACATGCTGAAGCTGATAGAGGAAGACGCCCCCAGCAGGGATTACCTTGACAGGAGGAAGTCAGACCTGCTGGAAGATTTGGACTACGAGAGGGCTGAGATAAAATCAAACCTGAACTCCCTCTTCACAGACGAGGAGGGGGCTCCTGCCTGCAAGCTTGCCTCTTCTCTCACTTACTGGATTGTGGGACTGACCAAGTCAGACTTCTCATTCTTCAATTCCACAAGGGATGTCCAGCTTGCAAGCAGCAGCAGGATAGTGCTTGACCTCAGGGACGATTATGGCAGGCCTATCGAATACTCGACAATACAAGCGGGGGAGTTCAAGCAGTTCAAGCTGTATATCAGGAACACGTTCAACGAAGCCAGAGATTTCATGATAGTTCCCTCAGAGAGCGTTATCGAAGTCGACACTACGGATGAGATAGGCATAGATGCAGGCAAGACAGATTATGCCTACGTATCTGTATCGGTGCCTTACCAGCTCCCGGAAGGGATTTACATGGTGGATATATCGGTTTCTTCGGAACCATATGTTGAGGTCTTTCCTCTGACGATAGATGTGAGCAGGCTTGGCGTCGCTCTTTCAGCACGCAGCCAGTATGAGTTCGAGCCGGGTGTAAGCAATGTGTCACTTCTCCTTGTAAACACGGGAAGCGGCAACGACACATACTTCCTTTCCCTTGAGGGTGAAGGCTGGCTTAAAGTGCCTCCTCAGGTCTCCCTCACTGGCGGGGAAGAGGCACAGATACCTCTCTCCATTTCGAGAAGCAGGAGCATTGAGGAGGGGGTTCCATATGGGTTCATTCTTACAGTCAGGTCGGTTTCGTCAGAAAATGTCGAGGAATCCATAGGCTTTGACGTCATTGTCACATCAACTTCCCCTGCCGAGCTTATGGACAGGCTTAGAGATGTTGAGGCCGACTTCAGGACGCTGAGGGCAACCTGTCCTGATTATGATGCCTCATCGATAAAGAACGACATTGACGAAGCGCAGAGGTACATTAATGAGGGGAGAGGCGCGGCTGAGATTTACATACAGTCTGCTGAGGATGACATCTTCTATGCGAAAAGGCAGTGTGGGCCGAAGGAGATGGATACAGGGTTGCTCATGATTGTTCTGCTTATCCTCGCACTTGGCGGGGCAGCATACTACTACTTTGCCAAGATTAAGCCGAGTGCGAAGAAAAACACAATGGAAGACTATGCGAAGAAATATATTGAGGAAAAAAAAGCTAAGTGATTACCTCAACCTTGAGCCTCTTCATCTTAAGTCTTTTTTCAACAGCAAAGGCATGCCACACATGAAGGACAGCTATTGTTTTCCCAAAGGAGGAGGCCGACCTTATCCCCTTGCACATCTCAACTTCCCTGATTCTGTCGAAGTAATAGAGGGCTGCGATGTACTTGCTCTGCTTGACTGGGTAAGCAAGACTTACGAAGTGGGCGTAGATTGAGTGCCAAAGCCTTTCCCACCATACGCCAAAGCGGCAGATACCGCAGTGGGTCGGGTGGAGAAACGGGCTTTCCCCCCTGTTATGGCCAAAGATGACCTCGAAGAAATGGACAGGTGAGTGGATAAGTTCCGAAAAGAGCCTCAGCCCCTTGTCCGGCTCTACCAGTGCCTTTCGCGCCCGGTTGACCGCCTTTATCTGCCCTTCAATCTCCAGAGGAAGCAAGGGCGCGACCCTTTCTTCAACATATTCAAGCGGCGCATCGACTGCGAATATTTTCGCCTTAACCTTCTTTGCTGCGATTATTGGGTAAATAAAAGCACCCTCTGTAGGAACATTAAGCATATCCCTTGAAATCTTGCCCTTTATGGCGGACGAGAGGGCTTTCTTGTCAAGTTTGAGCTTTTTCCCAAGAAGCCTCCCGAAGGATGAAACAAGCCTTTTCTCATTAATCTTGCCTCTCTGGTACTTGGAGAGGACTGACTGGAACTCTGAGGGGAGCTCAATGCACACAGCCTTCGGCTTCATTCTCGATATCTCAGACGCTGCCCAGAGGGCGTGGACCGCATCATATCTTTTTTGACCGAGAATTGTAATCATGACTGCACCGTAAAAGCTTAAAGATGGGTGAATATATAGGTTTTCTGTTATGTGGGTGAAAAAGTACGCTCCTGAAAACATTGGGCAGCTGGTCGGCAACCCCAAGACCAAGAAGGAGTTCTTCCTCTGGCTTGAAAAATGGAAGCCGGGGAAAGCCGCCCTCCTCTACGGCCCACCCGGGATAGGGAAAACAACCATTGCCTACCTGGCTGCGAAGAAGCTGGGGTATGATATAGTTGAGATGAATGCCTCCGACCTGAGAAACAAGGCAGGCATCGCTTCCGTCCTTGGTGCAGCAGCGACACAGGCCAGCCTTTTTTCAAGAGGCAAGCTGCTTCTTGCCGACGAAGTCGACGGGGTTGCCGGACGCCGTGACAGGGGAGCTATTGGCGAGATTGTCTCAACCGTGAAGAAGAGCAGTTTCCCTCTGGTTTTGACAGCGAACAGGGTGAAGATTTCCGAAGGCTCGTCCTACGAAAAGTATGTTTCCCGCTGGAACATCAAAGGCAAGCCAAACAAGTTTGCCATCTTCCAGTTCCTAAAGAAGGCCGCGGCTGAAGAGGGGAAAAGCCCAAGCGACAAGTGGATTTGGCGAATTGTCTACACCAACCTTAAAGAGCTTGAAAGCAATGAGAGGGCCGGCATAAGGTCCTGCCTTAAGCAGCTCCTTGGCGGCGGTGACTGGTGGAGCTGGGACAGCAAGCTCTCGCCACTGAAAGAAGTCTGCCACCTTTTCCGGTTTGAGAAGCCGTCAGTCAGCGAGATAGTTACACATCTGGAGAGGATTTGCAAGGCTGAAGGGGTTTCCGCTTCCCGGCAGGCACTGGAAACAATCGCATCCAAGAGCGGCGGCGATGTCAGGGCTGCGGTTAACTCGCTCCAGTCCCTTGCTTTGGAGCACAAGAGGCTGCCAGACAGCTTTGAGCTGGACGAACGGGACGAGAGGAAAAACCTTTCAGACGCCCTTCGCATCATCTTCAAGACGAAGGATTTTTCCATCGCGAAAGCGGCGATAAACAAGCTTCACGTTGAGCCAAGGGAGCTTGGCAACTGGCTTGGCCACAACATGCCGCGGGAATACTCGAAGGGCGACCTCGCCTCCGGCTTTGACCAGCTGTCCAAGGCAGACCTCTTCGCAGGAAGAATATTCCGAAGGCAGGACTGGAAGCTGATGAAGTACCAGCTTGAGCTTATGGCTGGCGTAGCCATGGCCAAAGAAGCCAAGTCTTCCTTTAGCGGAAGCTACTCGTCCCCTCTGGAAAGATTTGTTGGCACAAGCAGGAAGAAAAGACGGCTAAGGAAGCAGGTTGCAGCTAAGCTCTCGCCCATTCTCCACGTGTCCCGCAGGACTGCTGCACGCAATTACCTCTGGCTTCTGCCGCTGCTGCTCGAAAAAGATAAAAGCCTTGGCGAAGCCCTTAGGCTTGATGATGAAGAGCTACAGTTTCTTGGAGTTGCCGCCGCGAAAGGTAAGGCTAAAAGACGGGCGAAGCGTAGTCCTAAGACCGCCAAGAAGAGACGACGCAGGAAAGCTTCTTGATTTCTACAACGAGGCAGTCAGGGAGGACGGTTACCTTGGCGAAAACCGGGTTCAGGGTTATGACGAAGAAGTTAAGTGGCTAAAGGGACAGATGGAAGGAATAATGAAAGGACGCACTACTCTGCTTGTGGCTGAGTATGGAAAGCGGATTGTTGGCACGAGTGGTATTGTTGGAAAGAAGGGGAAAGAAGCCCATGTTGGAACTTTCGGCATAATTCTTGCAAAGGACTTCCGCAGTGTTGGCCTTGGAAAAATCATTTCAAAAGAAACTCTCAAACTTGCAAAGAAGTACATGAAACCAAAGCTAAAGATTATCGAACTGGTCGTTGTCGATGAAAACAAGCATGCGCGGACTCTTTACAAAAAGCTGGGATTCAAGAAAGAGGCCGTCCTCAAGAAAAGGTTTCTTCACAAAAAAAAGTACAAGGCCTA
>JAUXGB010000067.1 GCA_030622515.1 Candidatus Altarchaeota archaeon | reverse complement strand
CCTTCCGGACAATCACCGCCCCGAAAGGCCCGCCCTCATTCTTCCTAATCGCCTTCCGGGCCTCCTCAATCACCAGCTCCATGAATTTATCCATGGAGATGAATAAGCGCCCTATCTATATTTGGATTCCTTCAGCTTCCTGTTTATCTCCTCCCTAAGAATCATTACGTGGCTTATGAACCCTTTCCTAAATCTTATCCACTCCCCATAGCCTAGAAACTGCCCCCTGTAGTTTATGGCGTTCCTCTTCAGCCTGACTTCCTCAAGAAAGTCCCACTCCAGTCCAAGTTCAGGATGCCTGAAGCATACGCAGGCATTCTTGCACTGATGGTTGTCTGCTTCAAGTCCGTCAAAGAGCAGAAAAGCCTCAATCAATCCCCTAAGCGATTCGTAGTGGTCTCTGAAAACAAACGTCCAGTCAGGGCTTTCCTTCGGTATGTCTTTCGATTTGCTGACAATAAACCGCAGGCAACTCTCTGCAACATTCCGCATCGACCTGATTCGCTCAACATCAACCCATCTCTCCCTAACCTTCCCGCTGCTCTCGCACAGCCTGTAAGTCTGCCCCAATTCCTTCGTCATAATGCATCTGCTAGAACCTGCATATCCCCTTTCACAAGATAGCCATTGATAACGTTCTTAATCAACCCTGTCCTGACAGCCTTGATTTCTTTAATGTTCCTGAAGACATGCAACTCTATCTCCCTCTTCAGTCTGGCCTCGTACTTGCTTTTATCCAATCGGTCAACCTTGCCACAAATAAAAACATCAACATCAGAATCCCTGTACCAGTCGCCCTTCGCCATGCTTCCAAAAATCACAACCGTCTCAGCCCCCTCCAGCCCAAGCAGGCAACTTATCAGCCCGCTCCTGTAAAGCTGCTGCAGCGCATAGATTTTCTTCCTTGAATAGTAGACCGGGTTGCCTCCCCCGACAACAAAATAAGGAAACCTGCCCTTCTCCTTCCTCCTCCTGAGCAGCCCTTCCCTGACAAGCCTCTTCAGCCACTTGTTTGCAACAGCCCTCGCGACCTTTGCCTCCCGGACAACCTCCCCAAAATGCCACTGCTTCATCGGGCTGTTCTCAAGCACCAGCCTCAGCACATTGTCCTCCTTGCTCCCCATAAATTAGTATGCCCAAGGCATACTATTTAAATATTCCGGATTCTCAAAAACTTCCCAACAAACTCTATCTATTTAAGCCATCCAGACCTTACCAGATGATGAACCCCCATCTTGAAGTCATGCTTGCAGCAGTAATCTGGGGCTCGGCAGGAGCTTTTGTCAAGTACCTCCAGCTGCCGCCAACAACAATGGCTTTCTTCCGGCTTGCCATCCCGACAATAATCCTCTTCCTCTACTTCCAGATAAAAAAGACAAATGTCTTCCGTGGAAACCCAAAACCCCTGCTTGCCGCTTCAGCAATAAACGCGGTCAGGATGTTTTTCTACTTTGTCGGCTTCACCTACGCCTCAATAGGAAACGCAGTCATCATGCTTTACACATGGCCAATCTTCACAACCCTCCTTGCCATCACCTACCTGAAGGAAAAAATATCAAGAAGGCAGGCAGCCCTCCTCCTGATATCCTTCACCGGAATAATCCTGATGTACCTTAACAAGCAAATCGCCTTTTCTGACAAGGACTTCATCGGCATGACATCAATGCTAATCTGCGCCGCCATGACAGCCGTGACAATGGTGATTTTCAAGAAAGAGCTGGAAAAGTACACCAGGTTTGAGACAACCTTCTACCAAACCCTTGTGGGAGGCTTCGTCTTCCTTCCCTTCCTCTTCATCAACCAACCTCTCCCAACCCTGCACCAGTCGGCCGTTGCATCAATCTATGCCATCCTGATAGGAATAGTTGGCTTCTCCCTCTTCTTCTCAGCGCTCAAGAAGATAAAGGCCTCAACAGCCTCTACTCTCTCTTATATCGAGGTTGTCAGCGGGGTCGCCCTCGGCATCCTCCTCTTCAAGGAAACCCTCAGCTGGAACATGATTGCAGGGGGCCTGTTAATAATCGGCTCAACCATGCTAATGGCAAAAACCCCCGCTCCTGAAGACTAAAGCAGATTGATATTTCCCTTTTATTCATCATAGCTACCAACTATTTGATAACGTTATCAACAATTTGATAATCCTGTTCGTTCTTTTTGCCTGACCACGACCTGCCTCAAAATTTCCTTTGAAATCATACTAATTGCCAATTAGTATTAATGTACAAATTTTATCATTAGTGATTAGCACGATTGAGCCCCACCAGCTTAAACCGCCCCTACCAGCGTGGAGACCCGAAGTTTGGAGCCGTCTAAACCTACCGATAGACTTTGCAAGGGATT
>JAUXGB010000027.1 GCA_030622515.1 Candidatus Altarchaeota archaeon | reverse complement strand
TCCCCGGCGGCACCTTTGTCGCCTACCTGCCAACCACCAATCAGGTCCAGAAGCTTGCCGCAGCAGTTTACAACAATAATTCCTTCGCCCCGCTTCAGGTTAAGGAGGTCATCCTCCGGGACTTCCAGACCCGCCCGGACGCCATTCGGCCAAAGACGCAGGGCCTGCTCCACACAGCTTATTTGTGTTTCTCAAGAAAGGTATAGGTTTTATAAAGCGGCGGGAGGGAAGACTAGTAACTGCCGGATTGGCTCAGCGGTTAGAGCGCGGGTCTTCGAATCGAGGCGTGTAACTCATAATCTCGAGGTCCGGGGTTCAACTCCCCGATCCGGCACCAGTTTTTTTCAAAAACCTTAAATTCCAGCCAGACCGGGACTAATAATGGCTCAAAAAGAGGACACTGGCGACCTTCTCAACGAGTTCGAGAGCGAGCTGAAAAAGTCAGGAAAAATGCCTTCAATGAAGAGGTTTTCCGCCCCCTCCGTCCCCCTCCCCTCCTTCTCCAACCGCGACCTTAAGGACCCTTCAATTGAGAGGAGAAATTCCCTTGCTGTCGAGCCGGAAGAGCCGCTCAAGCTTGAGCTGGTCATGGAAGAGTCGAAAGAAGAGGTGAAGGACGATGAGGAAGAGCGAAAGAAGCGGCTGAGGGAAACGATAATCCAGAGAATCAGGGCCATCCTCATGTCCCGCCGGACAAACAAGGCTGCCGAGCTGAGACGCCTCCTGTCTATCGCAGGGGCTGAGAAGGATGAGAAGCTGAACGCTATCGTGAGAAAGTATGAAGCTATTGTTGATTCAGGAAACTTTGAGGAGCCGACCACGCCGAAGGAAGGGGAGAAAAAAGAGGAGCCTAAGAAAATCTTTGCCTATGATGAGAAGGAGGAAAAGAGGTCCTCCATCTATTCAGACGAACCCGGCAGTGATATGCGCGGCGGCATTTACAAGATTGCTGACAAGGGGCCAGACCATGTCGCAAAGGAAGACCCCTACAGGGCGAAAGACACTGCCGATGTAGATGCCAAGGAAGCGGTTGACAGCCTCTCCAGAACAACCTATGGCGAGCCGCCTGAAAAGAAAAAAAAGACGGGCGACAGCCCCTACCTTGGCTAAATCCATTTAAGCTAGTCCTTTCTAACTTTCCCAATGGGTGATGACGAGAAAAAGAAAGTTGGCATGATAGGGGCTTCTATCCCTACCGGCGGAGGCTGGGAAAACCTGCCAGTCAGCGAAAGAATCCGCCAGACCTTTGAGCGGGGAGTAACCCGGGCAGAACTCGACCTTGCCGACGCCTTTGGCAAGGGAATCAAGCCGGGCGCAATCCCAGACATCCAGAAAAGAAGGACAAGAGAGATAGGAGATGAGTTTGGCGCACAATTTTCCGTCCACGCCCCCTATCAGGTTGAGTTCTCATCCCCTTCACCATTCCAGCAGGCCGAGGCAGCCGAAATCCTCAAGCAGTCAATCAAGTATGCCAAGGACATGGGCGCCCACATTATAACAGTCCACCCAACATCAGTAATGGGTGGCGGCTTCCGCGACCCTTTCACAGGCCAGCTCCAGACCATTCCCGGACACTTCATCTGCAAGAACAAAGACGAGTTTGACGAATGGTGCCACGAGCACGGGATTGAGAAAAAAACAACACAGTACAACCACCTCAAGCTCCAATGGGACAACTTCTTCCGCGCCCAAAGCACCCTCTACACCCAGCAGCAGGCCGCTGCAAGGCCAATCTTCATGAAGGACTACGGCCAGACACTTGGTTTTTGGAATCTTGCACGCGACCACCTAGAATGGAAAAAGAAAGGCTATTCGAAAAGCGAAATGAAGCCAATAATCGAGGCAAAGCTTCTGGATGTCATAAACAGTCCCGGGGCCGCGATTGAAATAAAAAACGAAGTGAAGAGAAAACTTGATGAATTTAATTCAAACCCTGACGACTTTATAGACAATCTGGAACGTGAAAATCAATTCAGACTTGGCTGGATTAAAAAAGAGAAACAAAAGCCGGATGCAACTATGGAAGACGTGAACAAGCTTTACGACCGCATCTCAAATAACAGCTGGCAGCAGGCAACAATCTGTGTCGGCGGAAGGATGAACAGGAACGGTACATGGACTCACGTGGGGAGCCAAGATTCGCAGAGTAACTTCAGGGCAGCTCTTGCGCAGGAAAGGGTGATTGACCTCAAGGCCGAGGAGCCGAACGTAATCAACAATCTCAAGACAACCCTTGAGATGGCATTCAAGGACCCGAAGGTCAGGGAGATGATTAAGAAAGGGAAGATAAAAGTCTCACTCGAAAACCTCTACGGCATTAACGGGAAAACCGGCTGGCTCAACGGTTTTGCCTACTACACCCGCCCTGAGCACCTGAAAAAGGCGCTAGCCGCTGCAAAAGAAGCCGCCAAAAAGTATGGTGTCTCGGAAGACGCTATCGGCTTCACCTTCGACACGGAGCACGCAGCAATTGCGCACAACCAGACACCTACCGAGTTTCTTGACAAGATGAAGGAGGCAGGAATAAAGATAACAAACGCCCACCTTGTTGGCGGTTCGCCCGCAACCGGCGTAGGCGTCTTCGGTCACAAGGGATTTGGTTCGTGGGAAGATGAAATCATGAGGAAAAACCCTGAGCTGCTGAAAAAGATTCAGGAAACTGGCGCCCCAATAACAATCGAACCCGGCTCAGGCGGCATCAAGGATGTCGAGGACGCGCTTGAGACCCTGAGGACAGGCGCCCCAATGGAAGCCCTTATGGCGGCCGACCAGGCAGAGTCCCTGCACAAGCTAGGATATACAGCAGTTCAACAAAACCCCGGCTACTTCCAGCCAACTGCTGACATGTATTCTGCCATGGTAAACAAGGGCGGCTTCTACTCATTTGGCCCAAGCGTCCAGCAGCCTTTCAAGTCGACATTCGGCTCTTTCGCTTCTCCATCACTTTACGGCGGGGGAATTCTCCACCGGGACACCCCAACAAACATCTGGGGCGCGTCCCAGCCCCTGCTTTACAGTACCAAAGCTGGAGAAGAAGAAGGAAGATGAAAATGGTAATGCACGAAAAAAAACACGTAGTAGATTATGCCAAAACAAAATTGGGAATGAAGTTAGCTGCAAAAGAAATACCACTGATTTACGACTTTACCGCAAAGGTTGTAAAGCAGTTTGGTACGCTGATTAAGTCAGTGGTAGCCTTCGGCTCCTTCGCCAGAGGCCACATTGCCCAGGAGAGCGACATCGACCTGTTGATAATAATCGACGATGCAAGTGTTGGGCTAACACCTGAGGTTGTCCAGTACTACAACAAGGAGCTGTCGAAAATCCTGAAGAGCGAAGGCTCCAAGATGTCTTTCCATGTGACGACAGTCAGCCTTTCCGAATGGTGGGATTCCCTTCACCGCGGCGACCCCTTGATTATAACAATCCTCCGGACAGGCGTCCCAATTGCCGATGCGGGCTTCTTCGCGCCAGTCAAGCTCCTGCTGAAGGAGGGAAAAATCCGCCCGACACAGGAAGCAGTTGACCTCTCAGTGACCCGGGCCCTCTTCCACCTTGACGACTATGCCCAGATGACGCTGAATGCAGTCAACGCCCTCTACTGGTGCGCGGTTGAAGCTGCCCACGCCGCACTGATGGCCCAAGGCTGCGTCCCAGCCACCCCATCGTCCATCTCAAAAGAGATGAAGACGTATCTTGTGAAGAAAAAACTCTGCTCGGCCAGCGATGCAAAGTTCTTCGATGACCTCTTCAGCCTGATGAAGAAAATCGTCCACAAGAAGACTGTAATTGTCGACGGAAAGAAGCTCTTTAAGCTCCATCAGGACACGAAGAAATTCATAAAGAGGATGGAAAAAATCTCTACAACCAAGCGGTTGTCCTAAGCCTCAGCAGCAGGAGCCTCTGACAAGACCTCTTTGTAGTTTCCTTCATCAACCTCGTAGGTTTTCTTCCAGTTAGCTGTATACTTTACCAGAGCTTCGTCTGCCCCGACGCTGAAGTTGATGGCATTCCCATAAGCCGCAATGGCTGAACCCGGTTCGTCCTTCTCAAACCTGTCAACCATCATAATGTACCCTGATTCCAGCTGGTAAGCAAGGGATGCAGACTGGTTTGAATTAAGCTTGTCTGTCGAGGTGACATAATCAACAATCTGCTTAATCCTTTTCTTCCCTGCAGCTTTAAGTTTTTCAGAAGCCAGCGTCTTGTTAAACTTGCCGTTGGAGTCGAGATACTCGCCCCCGCCAGCCAAGGTTATTATGTTTGGATGTGTGCTTTCAGTTCCATCTGCAGTAAGCTCAGCCACAGGCCCGACATCGCCACTCCATGGCTCCCCGTCATAGAAGACCTGCTTGCCTTCAAGCTCTTTCCCGACAGCGTCCTTTCCACCAAAAGCCCTCACGCCGTTTACATAAGCATTAATTATCTGCGTCTTATCCTTAACATTAGGGTTAGCCATGCCGGAAGTAAACCTCTCAGCAACATCCTTCAATGTGATTTGTCTTTTCTCAGCCATTAGTTATCTACCTTGTAGTAGTATAGCCCCCATCTCACTTATAAATCTTTCTCCCCCCACAAATGGCAACAGTGCCAGAGCCCAGCAGCCATAGGGTTATTAATCAGCCACGCCTTAAGGGGTAAATCATGGTCAAGAAGACCCTATCCAGCAAGCTGAGGCGGCTCCAGAGACGTCGACAAGTCCTTATGAGGTCTAGGATAGGGGCAGCAAAGGAGTTTGCTGGCAGGGCGAAGGAGAAATTTGGCAAATACGTCAAGGCAGTCGTAATTATCGGCTCTTATGCCACAGGGAGCTTCGTAGCTGGAAGTGACACAGATATCCTTGTCCTTATCGACGACACCCAATCCGATTCGCCAATAGACGAGAAATTGAGACAAACTCTCCACGAGAAGCTCCAGGGGGAGGCTTCCAAGATAAACAAGGAACTACACGTCCAATTGCACCTCCTAACCGAGTTCTGGGACTATCTTCGCCACGGCGACACCCTATTCTTCAACTGGCTTCGCACAGGGCTCCCAGTCTACGATGCAGGCTTTTTCAAGCCAATGAAGCGATTGCTGCTGACTGGCGCCATAAAGCCCTCCAAAGAATCAATTTCAAAAAACATAGACGGGGCCAAAGCCTATCTTCGCAAGATATCAAGCTATATGGAATGGTCAGTGGAGCGTCTCTATCGGGCCATCACCTGGTCAGCCAATGCCTATCTTATGGCTGCAGGCATGCCTCCGGCACAGGTAAGCGAGCTAGCCCCTGTCTTCACCAAGTATTTTGTCGAGAAAGGCGACTTGGACAAGAAGCACATTGAAACCCTTGACAAGATAATCAAGCTTCAGAAAGAGGTCGAGCACGGTGAGAAGAAGCACATAACCCCTGAGCAGGTTGCCCAGCTTAAGAAAGAGGCCGAGGGCTTTGTCAATGCGATGGAAAAAGGCGTCAAGGAGTTTGTCAGCGGAAAAGCCAAGGCACGCGAGCTCAAGACAATAATAAAGACAACCCCAAAAATCTTCTGGGTCTACAAAAATAAGGATTCCCGCGGCTACTGCTGGCTCTTTGAGGATTCCATCTTCGTGGCTGTCTACGAGAACAAGAAGCTCAAGAGCGTCCTAAATGCCCCAATAAAGGATGGCAAGCTCCAAAGCTTCGCTTCCTCTGACTCAAAGACGCTTTTCAAAAAGATGGAAACAAGCGATTTCAAGCCGCTGGTGACGCCGTCCTTAATCAGGACCATCCTGAAGAAGATGCCGGAAGAAGGCAAAGCCCCCCTTGAAAAAGTCGGTGTCGAGTATCCCGGCCGGGCCCTTGTCGACCTCACCTCCGTCATTGTCCCAAAAGAAGAGAAAAAAGAGGAAAAGCCGAAGGAAGAGAAAAAGGACGACACGCCCAAACCCGATGAGAAACCTTTATAAGAGCCCCAAATTCTCCCTAACCTATGAAAGCCAGAATAGCCAACTATCGCGGTTCGTTCAAGACCCAAAACAACCTTCAGGTAATCCTCCTTGCCGAAGGCGTATCAACCAAGGACGCAGCCAAGAAGCTGCTCGGCAAGAAAGTAATCTGGCCAAACCCAAGGGGAAGGAAGCTGCTCGGCAAGGTAACAAACCTTCACGGCAACTCCGGCGCCCTTCGCGCAAGGTTCCCAGACGGCGTCCCCGGACAGGCAATCGGCGCAACTGTCGAGATTATCTAGAACCATCCCAGAATGGCAATTCTTATAACTTCTAAAAGCCACGCCACCCTATGGCAAAGTTAAAAGTGAGACACCAACAGATAGGAGTAGAAAACATTGGCGAAGCCCAGACATTTGCTTTCCAGCTGATTGAACAAATCAAACCTTATTACAAAAATCCCCTTGCGATATCCTTATGGACTGACGAGAAAAAAATGTCTATCGGCTGCTCATTTGAGACGTACGATGAGGAGCCTGTCATTGAAATTACAGAACAGCGCCCCCCACTAGAAATTTTCGGCCAAAGTTTCGGGAAGCCAAGAAAAAGGACAATTCTTGAAATACGCCAATCCTACTCTAAAGAAAAGGTCTACCTTAACTCACATTTAAAGCTGCCAAAAGGAATGAGAAAGGAATCCGAAGGGGCAACAAAAATCGCCGAAGAATTCAGCTACCTCATGACAGACTACGGGCAATTTCAAAAAGCCGAAGCCTAGAGGCAGGAAGCTAATCAATCTTGCATTGACCTTTGCCATCTTTATTTTCGATAAACCTTGTCGTGATGCCCATACCCGATAAACTCGACAACCTTCTCCTTTTCATGTATGACAAAAAGAAGGACAAAGTGCCCGATGTGCACCCTGTACCTTCCCTTCAGAATGTTCCTGAGAGGCTTGTAGACCCCGGGATTTCCAAGAATCTGGTTTACCTTTTTCCTTACCGCCTCAAACTGCACCCTATCTTTTTTCTTTAGTTTTCTAAGCCTGACCTCAATAGGGGAAATGTCGGCCCTATAATCTACCACTTATCCATCGCCTCGTTAAGCTTCTTGAGAGACCTTGCCCTTCTGGCGGAAACCTTTTCATGTCCGCGAGCCATAGCCTCGGCAAATTTCACCTCTATCTCAGGCCTGAACTCACCCCTGAACGCCTCAACAACAAACTCAACAGCCTCAGACTTGTTTGAGAGGTCTAATTCAACCTTCAGTATCTTCAGCATCCTGTCAACATTCTTCGGCAGCTCTATCTGGGTCTTTACCATTCCTTCGCTCATATCACATCACATAACAATCCATAACGTCTCGATATAAAACGTTATCCCTCCCCATATTTAAACCGCCCTCCCCTTAAGGTTCCATGAAGCAAAAACAGCTTGAAATTGCCCTCTCAAAACTGAAAAGTTTCTCCACCCCCAAGCCAGAGCTTGAACAGTACCAAACCCCCGCCCCGATAGCAGCAGCCATAATCACCCTTGCCATAAACGACATTGCCGGCAAATGCGTCTACGACCTCGGCAGTGGGACAGGCGTTCTTGCGATAGCAGCCGCCCTCTCCGGGGCCAAAAAGGTGGTCGGAGTCGAAGCAGACCCCGAAGCCATCAAGATAGCTAAGGAAAACGCAGGCGATTTGCCTATTGAATTCATCCAGTCACGAGTGGAAGACTTCTCCGGGGAACCATTCAACACCGTCCTGATGAACCCTCCCTTCGGCGCTCAAAAAGAGCACGCTGACCGGCCATTCCTTGAGAAGGCCTGCTCCCTTGGCCAAACCGTCTACACCCTCTCCAACGCCACCGGGGGCGGGAGAACCTTTATAAACAGCTTTTTCAAATCTAAAAACAGACAGGCCAAACGGCTGGGAACCTTCTCTTTCGAGCTGAAGGCAACAATGCCTCACCATAGGAAGAAGGCGACCAACCAGTCTGTCGATATCTGGAAGGCATGATAAAATGGACACAAAAGTAATTGAAAAGAAAAAGAACGCCCTGACCATTCAGGTCGCTGGCGAAGACCACACCCTTGGCAACGCAATCACCTCAAGCCTCTGGAAAGAGAAAGGAACCGATTCAGCCGCCTACCGAATCGACCACCCACTGAAAGGCAATCTCCAATTAACAGTCAAGTCCTCAAAGAAAAAACCAAAAGACCTTCTCATCACCGCAGCAAAAACCCTTGAGAAGGACGCAAAGGAATTCAAGAAGAAGTTCTCAAGCTCATGCAAGTAAGGTTCCGCAAGGTAAAGAAAGAAGTCCGGATTCTCGGGGTAGACGACGCCCCCTTCTCCAGAGGGCAGAAGACCTGTAAAATCTACGGCGTAATCTACCGAGGCGCCACCTATCCCGACGGCGTTGTATCGACAACAATCCAGGTGGACGGCAACGACTCAACCCGCAAGCTAATCAGTTTGGTCCAGCAGACCAAGCATCACGACCAACTAAGACTGGTCATGACCGGCGGCATAACAATGGCCGGCTTCAACATAATCAATTTGAAAACCTTCTTCGAAAAAACCCACATCCCAATCATCTCCGTCATCAGGAAGCAGCCCAATCTGAAAAAGTTCGAATCAGCCGTGCGAAGCTTCCGCAGCAAAACCAAGCTCAAGGCCTATCAGGACTCCGGCCCAATCTCGAAGTTCAACGGAATCCTCTACCAGTCCTGCGGCATTGCCAAAAAAGACGCAGAAGCTGTCCTAAAACTAACCTGCATCCACGCAAAAATCCCCGAACCGCTCAGGGTAGCCCACCTCATCGCAGGCGGCGTAACAACCGGGGAATCAAGAGGCAGGGCGTAAGGCTTTTAAACATGATTTAACATAACCTTTTCAGAGTGGGAATTATGCAACTAAACGATCTATCTGAAGGACAGCTAAAATCTCTAAAATCTTTAATGGAACAAGAGGAAGACCCAGACATCTTCGTGCCTTATTTTGAAAAACTCGGCGATGAAAAAACCATATTGAAAAAAGTCTCAGGGATTTTAGACAAACACGATGAAACTGGCTGGAAAGTAATCAACAACGAACACATCAGAGAAACATATGCTGATTCTGATGAAGCAAAAGATTTCGTGGTAGCACAACTTGACAACAAAAAGGACGACCCTGATGCAGCACTTGAAATTCTTCGAAATAGAGAACTTTTCGAATGGGGCTTCTCTCCCTCGCCAAACGCAGGAAGCCATGCTATTCATCTAGCATTTAACAATTCAAAGGACTATAACAAAATGCTTGACCTTGTAAAGGACGAGTGGCTTGTCAACCGAGGATATGTAAACCCCGAAAATGCAGGTGAAAGAATTCTTCCTGCCATAGTTAGGGATGCACTGAAGTACAACCACGTTGAAGAAGTTGAAGCAATAGTTTCGAATGAACAGCTAATGTCTTCTGGCATTGTCAACATGGAAAAACTTCAGGAGGAGTTTGCAAAACATGTTAAGGCTAAAGTCGAGAGATACGATTTTGAGGGAGCGGCGCAACTTGTGACTAATCCAACCCTTAACCAAAGCGAACTTGTGAATAAGGAACTCATCGCAGGCCATGTTGCTGATCTTGTAATTAAAGAACTAAAGCACTACGACCCATCCTATGACCCAACAAAAATACCTGTAATCTCCGACAGTAAAGCACTTGCAAAAGAAGGAATTATCAACAAACAAGTCATAAGAACTAAAGTTAAGGAAAAGGCCAAGGGAGAGCTCAACGGTACATATGTTGACGCAGGAACTGAGCTGCTAACCAATCCCGAATTTATCAAAAGAGGTTTCGTTGAAGAAGGCGACCTAGAGGAAGTTTTTGATGGAGTTGTGAAGGCAGCTGCTGCAGAAGGGAAAGCCGGCTATGTGAACCTAATAATTCACTGTAACTCTCCAGCAAGACACGTCGAAACCGATGTCAAATCTGCAAAGAAGATAATCGAAGTGGAGTTCGAAGACAGACTAAACTCCCGTGAATTTAAAGCACTAGAGGGCATTCTCGAAGCGTCCAAAAATGAAAAGCTTTCACAATACATTGACCTAAAAGCCCTCCAAAACATTAGAGATGGGCATCTTGAAGAGATAGCAGCTCCGAAAAAAAATAGCTGGAACGATAACATTAACCACGTAACTGATAACTACGGCGAAGGATTTCTCGAACCAATACCACAGGAAATAGGTGAAAAGATACTTGCACAAGGTATTGCGGCCAAGCTGTTTAATTACCCCAGTTATGAAGTTGGAAAACCTGAGGAAGCTCAAAAAATTGAAAACGAAGTCAAGGAGCTTTCACAAAATCCATATTTTAACCCAGAGGAAGTTGGGTGTGCAATGGCTCCCTACATTGGAAGAAACCTTGCTAGACCGCAAGGCAACAGTCAACAAGTCAGCAATGTACTTGAGTGCAAAACTTTCCAAGAATTAGGAATAATAAGGGATGACCAGCTAAAGGCAGTAGTTCCATTGGCGCTTTCAAGACGATTTGAGAAAGTCGAAATAGGAGTGGCAAAGTACATAATTGAAAAAACATCCCTTGCAAAGTACATTGACAAAACTGACGAGAGATTTGCACCATACCTGCTAATGGCTGAGCTAAAAGAAGGCATTGAAGCGCCCGAGGCAACCTAAAGCTTTTTAGCACCCACCAACAAACTATAGCCAATGCCAGCTTTAAAACTTAAGAATCCCGCGGCAGGGCATAAAGCTTAAAAATGAAAGTGAATAATACTATTCACTAAGTGAATAATTATGAGAAAGGAGACCCTCCTCAGGATTATGGGGCTGTTTAGGAAGGATTTAGACGAAGGATTCACAATTCTGGGAATTTCCAAAAGGCTTAACATCGGCTACAGGCCAGCCTACAACCACATCGGCGAGATGCATAAGGAAGGAATAATCACCATAAAACGAGTTGGAAAAGCCAAACAATGCTCCTTAAACCTGAAAAGCGAGAAGGCCCGACATCTATTGGGAGAACTTGATATTCTCAGGAAAGAAAAGCTGTATAAAAAAGAAACAAAACTGAGGAATGTCCTCAAGAAGCTCATCCCAAAACTGGCTGAAAAGCACTTCTCCAGAATCCAGTCCATAGTCCTCTTCGGGAGTTATGCAAGGGGAAGGTCTGTAAAAGGCTCCGATGTCGACCTCCTGTTTCTGGTAAGTGACATGAAAAACAGGGGATTAAGGGGGGATATCGAGAGGGAATGCGCAAGCTTTGAATATTCGCACAGCACAAAGCTAAGCCCCATCATAACCGATGCAGGGGAGTTTAGGAAAATGCTTCAGGCGGAGGAGTTAAACCTTGGAAAGGAAGTCCGGGAATACGGGCTCCCCCTTCAGGGCTCCGAACAGTTCTGGAGGCTTCTCGCATGAAAAGGGCGGATTTCAACTATGGCCTGTTCGAGATAGAGACAGCAACCTTTTTAGCACCCACCAACAAACTATAGCCAATGCCAGCTTTAAACGCACGCGAGGTTATTGACTATTACGCCAGAGAGGACGTTTTACAGGAGATGGTGCGTTTTTCCGAAAACAGAGAGGTGGCCGGCAGGACCCTTCGTGGCAGGTATGGCCAGAGGCCGAATGCTGTTATCTATCCCAGCGACATAAAGAGGATGCTGAAGGAAAATATGATATCTTTCCACGGTTCGGTCGAAAGATGGTCTAACCCGATGGCGATTGAGACAGGGATGAAGAGTTCCGAGCTTGACGACCTGCGACTCGGCTGGGACTTCCTGATTGACATTGACTCGAATTTTTTCGACCACTCGCGAATCTGTGCCGACCTGATAGTTCAGGCCTTGCAGGCCCACGGCATCTCCTCGGTTTTTGCAAAATTCTCCGGACGCGCCGGGTTCCACATTATGGTTCCTTGGGAAGCCTTTCCAAAGACAGTTGACGGCAAGGACGCATCGAAGCTTTTTCCTGACATGCCAAGGACGATAGCCAAGTATCTTGAATACTTCATTAAAGAGGAATTCGCCAAGCGGCTTCTCGAGCACGAAGGCTCAGCAATTAAGTTTGCGAAGAAGGTGAAGAAGCCGCTGAAGGATGTTGTTGAAGGCAGGGGCCTTAACCCATACTCTGCCCTGAAGCTTGACACCCTCCTCATATCTCCCCGCCACCTCTTCAGGCTGCCCTACTCCCTTCACGAGAAGTCGTGGCGGGCAAGCGTGCCGGTCGCCCTCGACAAGATAGCCTCTTTTGAACTGGAGATGGCAGACATTTCCCAAATCAAAAAGGTTGTTCCCTACTACCCCTTCAAGGCAAGGGATGGCGAGGCGGCCGAGCTTGTCTCCCTCGCCTACGGCTGGGTAAAGAAGAAGGAAGCTGCCGAGCCGAAAAGTCAGGTCAGGTACAAGCTCATTGGCTCTTTGCCTGAGGAAATGTTCTCCCCGACAATTAAGGAGCTGCTCAGCGGTCTGGAAGACGGTCGCAAGAGGGCACTTTTTGTTTTAATCGCCTTTATGAGGAGATGCGGTTGGGGCTGGGACGAGATTGAGGAGAAGATTGAGGATTGGAACGTGAAGAAGAACCACGAGCCGCTCTCGAGGACTTATGTTCAGGGTCAGTTGAGGTGGCACAAGAGGCAGCCGAAGCCGATTATGCCGCCGAATTTCTCTTCAGAACAATTCTACAAAAACATCCTCGGCCATGAGCCGGTTGAGGCTAAGGATGCCAAGAATCCTGTCGTCTGGTCGCTGCGACGCTTGAAAACTATTAAAAGGGCAGGGAAGAATTCTAGCTCATGGAAGAAGGGGAAGCGAAAGCAGCAGTGACTTTCGATTCATTGCGGACTGTCCAGAGGCGCGAGCGGGATTCTCCGGCCCTTTCCCAGCTTCCTGACAACTTCTATTCAGATGTTGCTGCCTACCTCAGCGAAAAGGAAGGGGCTATCAGGCAGGCACATGAGAGGGGCGGAAGCTTCTCCGAGAAGATTGCTGACCAGCACCGGAAGGAGCTTTCTAACGCCAAAGATGTCTTCCACGAGATTGTTTCCCGAAGGAGCAGGAAGATTCTGACCATGGCATGGGAAGCTGCAAGTGCTGAAAGTGTTATTGACACTTCCCCATTGGCCCCGGCCGAGTCCAAGCTTTTCGAGGAGGCTGCCGAATCGGTGAAAAAGTTCTCGGATTCCCTGTTTTCAGCGGAAAGGCCGAAGGTCGAGAGGGAAAGCCTTAAAAACGAGATGAAAATGAAGGTTAAAATACTGCAGGCGCTTCCCGTCTTTGTCGGGGCAGACATGAAGTCTTACGGGCCCTTCAAGGAAGGAGAGCTTGCCGAGCTGCCAAAACAGAATGCGAATATGCTCATTTCGAAGGAAAGAGCGGAGAAAGTTTAGGTGAAATCATGAAAATGCCAAAAGAAATCAGGACACATTGTCCTTACTGCAAGAAACACACAGTCCATAAAGTGACTGTTGTGAAGAAGAAGAAGGCTTCCGAACTCAAGCAGGGGCAGAGACGCTTCAGGAGGAAGACATCCGGCTACACCGGCTTCCCGCGACCAAAGCCAAGCAACCAGAAGCAGACGAAAAGGCTGGACATCAGGCTTCAGTGCAAGGTCTGCAAGAAGAAGCACATCAAGATGAGGACATTCCGTGCAAAGAAGTTTGAAATAAAGAGGAGGTAAGGAGAGATGAAGGACATAATACCGCAACCGGATTC
>JAUXGB010000047.1 GCA_030622515.1 Candidatus Altarchaeota archaeon | reverse complement strand
TATCTTTCCTGAAGAATACAACAGGAATCCCACCTTAAACTTCTTCAGCCTAAGCGCCGGGAACTTCCCGGGCTCGTAGACTGCTCCTGAAACGTGCTTGGTTATCTTCAGAAGGTTGAACGACGGTGCCAGTTGCGATGTAACGACAACATTTTCTATCTTAAACACAGGCTCTTCCACGGCTTTCCCCACCTATTGAGATAAAGTGGTTTCCTTATATAATTTTGCCAAGCTAGACACTAATAGTTAAGCTTAAAACGGAATTAATACTTTTTTTAGTGGTCTGTATGAAAGTTTCAGTAATTGGGGCAGGAAAAGTTGGTGCCGAATCAGCATTTCTCCTCGCACAGGAACCAAAAGTAAGTAAGATTGTTCTGGTTGACATTCTGAAAGACCTTGCCATGGGCGAGGCGCTCGATATCGAGTACTCTATGGGAAAAAATGGGGGCATACGGGTCTACAGCGGCGACTACCACGCCACCGAGGGCTCTGATGTCATTGTTGTGTGTGCAGGTCTAGCGCGAAAGCCGGGCATGGCAAGGGAAGACCTGCTTGGGAAGAATGAAAAAATCCTCAAAACCATTATTGACTCGACACTCAAGCTGTCGCCAAGCGCTTTCTACCTGATTGTCACCAACCCGGTGGACCTCCTGACCTTTAAGGCAGTCGAGTTGGGCATTAGCCGGACCAAGGTCGCAGGGGTAGGCACTTACCACGACACACTTAGGCTGCAATCTATCCTGAAAAAACATGGCTTTGCCGGTTCGAAAAGCATCATCCTTGGCGTCCACGGTGAAGGAGCCTATATTATACGTGAGAAGATTGACGACAAGCTGCTGAAAGCCGTCAAGGAGGAAGTGGACACGGCCGGCCCAACAATACTTAAGCTGAAGAAAGCCACCTTCTATGGCATAGCAGTCGCTGTTCGCGACACCTTCCGTGCTCTAAGTGGGGGAAAGATAGTTGCAAGCGTTGTGCTTGATGGGGAGTACGGCTTAAGCGGCGCAGCCCTTGGCGTTGTCTGCAATTTCAAAAACCTCACCCTCGACTCTGTCGACGAAGTAGAACTTGGCGAGGCGAAAGAATCCTTCTTCTCTTCGGCAAAAAAACAGTCTACTTTTCTGTCTTAACGCCCTCGGCACAGGTGTTGACAATGTAAGCCTTCCCTCCGGCAGCCTCGATAGCAGCGGCAACTTCCTTCTCTTTCCCCGGCGCAAGAGCAATCATACATTTCCCGCCACCCGGCCCTGAGATTTTCGCGCCAAGAGCACCGGCGGCTTTGGCTGCACCGACAAGCTTCTCAAGCTGGATTGAGGAGATTCCCAGCTCCTTCAGGAGGGAATGGTTCTCGTTAAACAAAACCCCTAGCCTCTTTTCGTCTCCGTCGGCGACAGCAACCTTTCCTTTCTCAACAACCTGCTTTATCTCAAACATCAAATCGTCAAACCCGAAAGGGTCAAGCTCGGCTTTCTGCTCTATGACTGAAACAATCTCGGCAGTTTTCCTCGGCACCTTAGTGTACCCAACAACAAGCTTTTTCTCGAACCTGACGCTTGAGGGATGGGGAACATCCCAGTCAACCTCGACAAGCCCCCCCATAACAGATGCCATAAGTTCTGTTCCGCTGGTCGAGCCGCCATGGGCGATAGCCTGCAACGGCTTTGAAAGCCTCATGATTTCCCCCCGGTCAAGTTTTTCTCCTGCGGCGAGGAGAAGGGCGCCATAAAGGGATGAAATCATAGCAGCCGAGCTCCCAATCCCGCTGCCCGGGGGAATATCCGACTTGATTTTGACATCAATGCCCTGCCTGAGAGCAAAACTTCTGTAAAAATCCTCAATGGTGAAGAGGGAAAGTTCAACTTCGCTTGGCAATGCCTCTGAAACAACTACATCTTTCCCCTTAACCTCTCCCTCGTACCTGCCGAAGGCAGTTGTGACAACTATCTTCTTGTCCTTTCGCAAAGCCACCTCTGTAACTGTCCTCAGGTTGATGGCTGTGGTAATCCCACCACTACCATAGCGAGTCCCATACTCGCCAAAGAGGAATGCGGTTGCGGGAGAGCTTACCCTGAAGTTCATAGGCTCTAGAGACCCCCTTTCCTTTTAATCCTTAGGAATTCTTTTTAACCACGAGGGCGACTATCTCTAGATGTCAAGAAAACTTGACCACCTGAGGCTGTGCGCAGACCCGAAAAAGGTGGGCTTTAGGGAGAAGACAACCCTGCTGGAAGATGTCGAGCTTATCCACAATGCCCTGCCACAGGTCTCTCTTGACGATGTCGATACGTCGTGTAAGCTTCTTGGTAAGCACCTTGCGGCCCCAATAATCATTGAGGCCATAACCAGGGGAATCCCACAGGCTGAGAAGCTTAACCAAACCCTCGCAGCAGCCGCCGAGAGGTATGGCATCGGCTTTGGCGTGGGTTCGCAGAGGAAAGCCCTTGAGAACAAGAAGCTTGCCAAAACCTATCAGGTACGCGACGTAGCGCCTGACATTCTCCTGATTGGAAATATCGGCCTTGTCCAGTTTTCCAGCGGCATGAAGCTTTCCGCTGTCGCCGATGCTGCAAGCATGATTGGGGCTGACGCCATCGCGCTCCACCTTAACCCGGTCCATGAGGCAATCCAGCCCGAGGGCGACACCAACTTCTACGGGACCTATGGCAAGCTGAGGGAAATAGTATCACTCGGCATCCCAATAATTGCGAAAGAAGTGGGTAGTGGAATATCGAGAAAAACGGCAAGGATGCTGATTGAGGCCGGCGTCTCAGCTATCGACGTCGCCGGCGCTGGCGGCACAAGCTGGACAAGGGTCGAATATTTGCGCAGCAAAGACACTGACCAGACCTTTGGGGAGTGGGGGATTCCAACAGCGGCCTCCCTCCTCCAGTGCACCGGCCTTGGGGTCCCTGTAATATCCTCCGGCGGGATAAGAAGCGGGCTTGACGTTGCAAAATCAATCGTCCTTGGCGCATCAGCGGCAGGCGCGGCCCAGCCTTTCCTCTCAGCCTACCTTAAGGGGCCAAAAGCACTGAACGCCTTGATTTCCTCATGGATTCGTGACCTGAAGATAGCAATGATGGTTGTCGGGGCAAAAAACCTTCCCGAGCTGGCCAAAACCGAATACCTCCTGACCGGAAAGTTAAAAGACTGGGCCTCCCTCTAGTTCTATCCAATGAACCCGACCTCCCTCTGCATCAGGTGCAAGGGCCGTGGCTTCTGTGGCAAGCCCTGCCCCTTCCTAAGCAAGCTATCCCCTTTCAAAAGAAACTTTTCCGACAGCTTTGCCGGCACAAGCCCGCCGGCAGTTTTTGTTGGCCGCTTCAACTACCCGCATGTGCAGGCAGGCATTCTTGCGCCGACGGAAGAGCGCGATGACGCATGGCAGCTTGACTCGCCACACCACTGGGCGCAGGAGAGATATGATGTAGCCAAGATAGTCGAATCGAGAACCAGCCTGCTGAACTCCCGCTTCACAATCGATGTAAAAAACCCGGAGAAAACCTTCGAAGTGTTTCGCGAAACAGCTCTGGCCTCAAACAACCTTGAGATGGAAATAAAAACGAGAGGCAAGGTTCGTGAGAAAATCTCATTCGACCGGACCCTGACAGCAATGGGGCCATCCCTTGAGCTCGTGAGCGCCAAGGTGACTGAGAACCCTAAGGTGCCAAGGCGTGTTGAGAAGACAGTTTCAGACGAGCTGAGAGCGGCAGAAGCTGTCGAGCACCTCTATGCCGGCGGCATTGACGAGTACCACATCCAGCGCCTCCTCTCTGCCGGCCTGCTGGGAATCCGGAAGAAAATAGTGCCGACCCGCTGGGCAATAACCGCTGTCGACACGATGCTGTCCTCTATTTTCGAATCCCAGGTGCGAGATTCCTCATTAGTCGACTCAATTGAGCTTTACCATTCAAAATACCTTGATAACGATTTTCACGTTCTCCTCCTGCCGACAGCCTTCGCCTTTGAACAGGTTGAGGCCTACACGCCCGGCTCGGTGTGGCAAAAATCCAAAGAAGTCCAAATAATCTCCGACTACGAGTCGTCCTTCGGACGCAAAAGCTACGCCTCAAACGTCGCAGGCGCCTACTATGCAGCCAAGTTTGTAATCCTTGAGCACCTTGCGAAACGACGCCGTCAGGCAGCCGCCCTAATCCTTCGCTCAATCGGCCCCGGCTACTTTGTCGCCCTTGGGGTATGGCAGGTGAGGGAAAACGTCAAACTAGCCCTTGCCAACAAGCCGCAGACCTTTTCTACAGTGAAAGAGCTTCTCCTTCACCTCCACGGCACCTCCCGCTTCAGCGAGAACCAAATTCTTGAAAACTCAAGACTTCTAAAACACTTCAGAACGCAGAAAACCCTGCTTAGTTTTTAGCAGCCTACTTGAACTTCTTAACGACCTTGCTTGCCTCGTCAAGGTGCTCCCATGCGTGGTCAAAAAGGTCTTCAAGGGCTGTCCCGAAGAAAGGTGAGTGGACCCAGATGCCTGTGTCATAGGTTGGGTGAACCTCTGTCTCCGGAAGAAGCATGAACAAAACCTCTTCCCCGTCAATGATATAGAATCTTGCCTTAATGTGGTCAATGTGCTTGACCTTGGCTGAATCGAGAAGCAGTTTTGCGCTCTCAACATTTTCCTTCGTGAGCTGTGCCGCAATCTTGACCTCGACGCCCCTGCCTTTCGCTTCCTTGAGTGTCGGCAAGTGGAACTCCGCAAGCCGGTTCAATTCGCTAACGCTTGTAAGTATGCACACTGAGCGTGCGGCATCCTTTATCATAAGGTCGATATGGTCCTGAAGGTTATGTCGCCCTTTAAGAGCCCCAGACAAATCAGTCGGCTCAATCATTTCAATTCCTTTCTCGTAAAGCTTCTTCAGGTCGCCGATTACGTCTGACTCCTTAAGCTCGTCAAGCTCTTTCGCCTTGTCATGTGCGCTTTCATGGAACATCTTCTTTACCCTTTCAATGACCTCTTCCGGCGGCACAGCAATGTACCTAATCGGTTTGCCAAGCTTCATTATGACAAAACCTTTCCTCTCCAGCGATTCAAGAACATCGTAAGCACGGGACCTTGGCACGTTTCCTATGTCTGAAAGCTCTCCTGCGGTTGAAATTCCCCGCGAAAGCAGTGCTGTCCAGATTTTTACCTCATAGAGGTTTAAGTCAAAATGCTGTCTTAGCTGGTTCAGGATTCTTTCTTCTACGACCATTGTTTCACCGTTTTTCAGTTTAAACTGCCTGCCTTTATAAGATTTTAGATTTGGGGTTACATCAGAGTAGTTAATTCCTCTATTTCCTGAGGAGTAATGGTTCCTGGCCTCTTTTCGGCTAAATGGGGGGGTAGACTGCCTATTTTCAGGCTATTCCTCAGCCTTTTCCTCGGCTGGTTAAACATTTTATCAATAACTTTTTTGATTCCTCCCCAGTTTTCAGGCCTATCTCTGGGGGCTAGTGACACGACAGCCGAGTCGATTTCCGGAGGGGGCCAGAAACAGTTTCGTGAAATCTTTTTCAGGAGCTTAACATCGGCAAGAAAAGACAATGTTGCAGAGAGGCGACACCAGTCGCGGCTTCCCGGGGCGGCGACCATCCGCCTCCCAAATTCGTACTGGTATGTCAGCACAGCCCTTTCGAATTTGTTTTCCAGCAGCCTGAATGTAAACGGCGAGGAAATCTGGTAAGGCAGGTTTGAAATACAAACATCAAACCTTGGCCATTCTTCCTTCAGCACATCGCCATAAATCACCTCAACGTTTGGCGGCAGCTTTGTCAGGACCTTGCGGAACTTTTTATCCTTCTCAATCGCAATAACTTTCTTAGCTGTCCCCGCAAGCCTCTCCGTCAGAAAACCCAGGCCCGGGCCAACCTCAAGAACAGTTTTCCCCCCAACCTTTCCTTCGGCAACAATAAGGTTTAGAACATTTTCATCAACCATAAAGTTCTGGCCAAGCCGCTTAGCTGGCCGTCTGGAACTGAAAAAGTCTTTTGCTCGCAAAGCGAGAGACAATCCTACCACCTTCGCCCGAATCTGTCATCCCGCCTGAGCGGCGGCTGAACGAAAAGGAAATATTTGTCCTTCTCGCCAAGTTCGTCAAGAATCCTCTTTATGACGGCCTTCCTTGGGTCAGGCATAAGCTTAATCCTGTCCCTCAGCTCCTGAAAACTCTCAAAAGTCTTCTTTTTTCTCCCGTCAAGTATGTCCCACATATGCTTCTTGCCAACGCCGGGAAGCAGCTCAAGGCTGTGCTGCCTCGTGGTCAGGGGCCAGGCCTTGTTGAAGAACTCAACAAACCTCTTCTCGTTCTCGCCAACCATCTTCTCCACAACATAGTTCAGCTCGCTCCTGGCTGTTTGCGTCAGCCTCTCATAGGTTATCCTTCCCCGAACAACACTTACCTTGCTCTTGTCTCCGCCATCAAGCTCCTCGTGAAGATTGGGCTCGACACCATCAGCAGGAATTACCTCAAGGAGAACTAGGTCCTGCGTGTTAAGCACCTGAACAAGCGGCTCCCTCAGGTGCATTGGCCTTCTGTCGAGAGGGTGGCCGTTTGCAAGGTAATCAAGAACAATAAGCTTTGACAAGGAATCACCGTGCTTTGTCGACTACCTTGAGGATTTTTTCTATTTCGTCCTTCTTGAGAGTCACACTCTCTTTCAGAAAGATTGTCTTCAGCGCATCTTCGTTTTCAGGCATAAAGTCAACTATCTTGGCAGCATGCCTTTCCTTAAATCTGGGGATTTTGAGCTTGAGAAGTTGCCCGATAAGACTCTTCGACCCGGCCTCTGAGAGCAGAGCGAATTTCCTTGCGTATTCAAGTGCCAGTTTCTGCTCGTGGTGAAGTTCGCCTTCCTTCTCCCTTCGGGAAAGAATATTCTTTACCTCGGAGACTGTGACTGGTTTTCCGCTCTCGATTATCTTTCTCATCATCTCACATCCTTCGCAGGTGAACTGAGGACGCAATAACGTCCTTCATCTTCCCGTTATCATTAATCTCGATAATGTACCCGTTGCCTCTCTTCTCAGTCACCTTTCCGCACAGGCCATGAAACCTTGCAGATGGCATGCCTTTATTCACGGAAGGCTCGATTACGATAGCAACCGAGTCGCCAATGGCGAACTTTCGGACAAAGTGTGTGACTGGCGGCATTCCCCGATTGCGTGGCTTCTTCGAGAGTTTATGCCGAGTTTTACTTCTAGGTCCGCGAGGTCGTCCTGACATAAGAACTGGGCTAGTTTCGTCCTTTATAAATCTTCGCTGTGCCCCTCTAAGGCCATCTTCTTCCTTCTGAGCTTCGCCCCTTCAAGACTGAGAATCTGGAGGTTTAGCTTCTTGTCCTCAATCTCGGCGAGAATCATGGATGGCGGTTGCGCTTTCCCCCCGCCTGAAACGACGCCAGTGGCCGTTCCCGGGTTAATGCCAATGAATTTCTCCTTGAAAACGTCAAGAATGTGGCTGTGGCCGGAGACAATGACATTACACTCGAAATACTTGCAGAGGTTCTGGAGCTGGTCCCGACTGCCGCGCGGGTGGACCTGATTTCCGTGAAGCAGGCAGAACTTAAGCCCGCCAACCGCAAGCCGAAGGGTTTCTGGCAAATCGAGAAAGTCAACATTGCCCTTAACCGCG
>JAUXGB010000054.1 GCA_030622515.1 Candidatus Altarchaeota archaeon | reverse complement strand
GTCGCGTTGAAGACAAGCTCTGCGACGGTTACATTCTGGTCTCCCCATGTCGTCTCGTTCCACGCCATCGGAATCCAGTTTGTCGCCGCTGTTCCGTTCTTGTAAAGGACCCTGAAGTCCATGTTCAGTTCGGTGATGTTTGTCCCGTTAATTGGTGTATCAGAACTCTCCTTGAAGTCATAGACAGCCATCTCAATTGTCTCGTTCTGGTTTGGTGTCATCCTCCACGGAAACTTGCCCCTGAACTTCCACCCCTTGAAGAAGGAGAGGTTAAGAGTTATCCCTTCCCCTTCGAAAATGCTGAAAGGTTCAAGAAGGGTAAACTCGATTGGCTTCTCCCATTCCCACTTGGGGACAAACGTTATTGTGTAGTTGTCGTTGTTCGGCAGAAGCGGCAGCTTGCCTCCCGCCATATAGATAAGCTCGGAATCATCATCCATGAAGAGGACCTGCTCCCCTGTAACGTTGTTCCTCACAAGGACATTGTACTCCCACCAGAAGGATGCAATGTCTTTTCCTAAGGCGGAGCCGCCACCAGATGAACATGGCGTGCCGTTGAAGAGCGACTTATCGCACTCAACGGAATTTATTTTAAGGCTCCCGACCTTCTCCAGAGTGCAGATTGTTGAATTAACCCGCCCTTGGGAAATGCTCAGGTCAAGCTTGCACGCACTAAGCACCGCGTCACTTTCGGGCCCTCCCTGTTCCATTCCCCAAATCTGGATTGTTGAAATCCCTGTCGGCGAAACCGCTTTTACAACAACACTTGAAAGGGTGAAAAAGTCTCCAAAGGCGTTTGCCATGGAAATGGCCTTGGAGTAGATTGGCCTTGTAACCCCGAAGACATTGGAGGAAAACTGGCTCAGCTCGGTGAAGAGGTGTCCCTCGGAAGAAGCCAAGGTAGCATTCACCTCGGCAAGCCCGCCAGCCTGAAGAGTTATGTCAGGGACTGCAACAGTGTCTATCTCTATCTTAATTCCCCTGTTATTATTGTTGTAGGTTGTGGGATAGAAGAACGGCGCACCCGATGAGGCGTTCAGTGTTGTGTCAATAACCCGGATTCTGAACTTCTCCGGCTCGTACCTATAGGCTCCAAGATATTCGTCCCAGAAGCAGTTCGCCATCTTTTTTGGGGCGTTGAGCGAATAAATCCCGTTTGAGTCAGTCACTGCCGAGCTAATCGCATTGAGAAATGGGCTCATACTAAACATAGGCTGGAGATAGACATAGGCGCCAATTGCCGGCGTGCCTGTCCCATTGAAAACCTTGCCAGTGACTGTCGCATAGTTTCCGTTGATGGTCGATGAATTCCAGTCAACAATCATCAACCCGCCCATTCCTGTCGTCTCAACAAAGAGGGTGAGGTTCTTGGAATCAAAGTTCGGCGCACTGTCAATCTGGATTGCGTAGCTCTTCCCTCTCTCGAGCGGCGGGTAGGGCGCTTTGGAATCCTCGCTTCCAGCCGAGGTGTTTATGCTGTAAACTATCGAGCCGCTTTCCCAGATGTTGATGACGCCCATGTCAGGCGTCTGCGGTGGGCCATCCATCATTAGGCCAAGGTCCTGAAACTCAAGGATTGGCATCATTGCAGGGGTGTTAAGCGTCGCGTTTATTGTCCCTGTAGTTGTCGGGTTGAAAGCGGAGGTCAGGGTGTAGTTTGAGGAGATTGGGTCGTAGAAGAAGAGCCTCACGTCATAATCCTCGAAAGTGCCGCCAAAGTCGGGAGAAAAGCTTGTTGTATATTCCCTGCCTGAAGGGCAGTCACTGTTCGGGTCAAAACAGTGGATTGTCATCAGCCCGTCATCAGCAGCCATCATCCCGTGTTCTTCCCCCCACCCCGGCGGTGAGAAAAGCATCTTGCCTGAATCATTTATCTTCCAGACCATTGCCGCTGTCGGGAGTTTTGTCCCGGAAGCGTCCCTTACCTCAATATTGATGAAGTTAAGGGTGATGTTTGCATAGCCGAGAAACAGGTCGTCCTCTGTCTCAGCGCTCATGTTGAGAGTATGCTTCGAGCGGTCGTACTCTATTGACAGGTCGAACTCCGCGTAGGTGTCGAACGGGATGGTCGTGTTGGTCTCGTCGGTAAAGGAGACACCACCGTTCCAGAACCTTCCAAAGTAGACGTCGTCAAGGAAGATTGTTTCATTGTTTTCTCCCGAGTTGTTGAACAGGATTTTATTGGCGTAAACGGGATTGCCGGCAACCTCGACATAATGTAATGTCCAGCTTGTCCCGCAAAGAAGAGTGTTGTCAACAGACCAAGACTCAGGGGTCCTGTTTGAAACTCTAACACTTAGGTTCTGTGGAGAACCCACGCCTCTGCACCAGAAGGTCAAGTTGTATAGGTTGCTTCCATCATTGCCTGCAGACATGTTTTTGTCCATCTCAAAAGCAAGGTAGTCGGTATTGTTAGGCTTAAGCTTGGCAGACTGGTCGCCGCTGTGGGATTCTTCAGATGTCAGACAGGTGTTCTCCACAACCCATCCCCTGATAGACCCATCTTTACGGCCTTCCATCTCGAAGTCGCCGTTCTCAATCAGGCTTGCGTTCAGGTAGACAGTCGCGTTGTAGGTGGAAACTCCCGTGAAGGTGTAGTTGGTTGTGTTCCAGTTGTACTCAGGGGCATCGGCAATAAAAGGCTGGGAAATAATTACGGTTGTGTTTCCCCAATCACTTTCCTCAACCTCGTCGAGCTGAAAAAACGGTCCATAGCCAACGTGGCTGAAGTAGGTGATGTTAGTCATGTTGCACCAGTTCCCCTGGGAAAGCTCAGTTCCCAAGCTTTCGTTGGTGCCGTAGTGGGCGGAAACATTTGCATAGACATGAATCCTGTAAAGTGCGGGCAAAGGTGCTGGCGGGCCAAACTGATTGTCAGGATAGTAGGAAAGAGGGGTTATGTTTACCATGCCGTTGGCGTCAGTCGTCCCTGTGAAAAGGGTGTTGTTTTCAAAAGCCTCCGTCTCATTTATGACAGTTACATTAGTATACCCGCAGGCGTTTGGGTCTGTGCACTCACCGTAGACCCGAATGAAAATTCCTGCCAGCGGGTCTCTGCTCGCGTTGGTAACATTAATCGATAGAGCTGGGGCTGACCCCCACAGGTAGTCGGTGTTGTTGTATGCGGTGTCGACGATTTCCAAAAAGCAGTCTCCCGGCGCGGCAGCGGCAGGGACCAGACTAAGGGCTAACAAAGCAACTAAAAAAACTATTTTCTTGTCCACGGTTGGACCCCCAATACAACGAGGATAACATCTAAAGTATATAACGCTTGCTGGCTTTTTCGAATAGGCCGCAAAAAGCCTTTATACTTTGGTTTAAACGGTATTCTTGTGATAAAGTTTTACAGGGCCCTTGATTTGGAGGAGAAGGTCAGGGAGATGGTTACCGTGCTTGGGCTGAAGCATATTGACCTCTCGCGGGTCAGGTGTATGCGAAGCACCGGCTCGTCTGCCAAGCGAACCCTTGCCCGCTGCTACGCCCTTGGGAAGATTTGGCAGAAGGCCTTGAACATTCCCGCCCACTATATCATTGAGGTAATTAGCGAGAGGTGGGAAAAGATGAGCGAAGCTGAGAGGGAAAGAACGCTTCTCCACGAAATCATGCACATTCCCCACGCCTTTGGCGGCGGATTTCGCCATCACAAACCCTATGTCAACCACAGGACTGTCGGAAAGCTCTATAGTGAGTATTTGAGAAGAAAAGGAAATAAGCAGGAAGGGAGTGGTTAGCTTATGAAAGGACGGACAAGGAAAAAAATCAGGCGGGTTCTAAAGCACCCAAATTTCCCGAAGGCATTCCTCCTTCTTTTAATCTTCCTCGGCCTGCTAGCCATAGCCGCAAGGGATGACGTAAGGCAGGACAGAATCTACAGCACAACCACCATCACTGGAATCGATGCTGACATTGTGATTATAAGGAGCGAGACTGTGCCGGGCGGGGTCCTTGAGTACAATGTCAGGCTGGTAAACAATCTTGACCATTCCGTCCCATTCAACATTGCAGTTCTTGAGCCGCTTGGCTGGAGAAGCAATTACCAAAAGTATGTGGAAGTTTCTTCTGGCGACGAAGTCGAGGTGCCTATCGAAGTGACCCCTCCAGTCGGCGCAAGCGCTGGGGAGTACCAGTTTGAAATAATCGTTACAACAAAGGCTGAAACTGGATGGAAAAAGGTCCTCTAGACCTTCTTGGGTTTTCTTCTTCCTTTCAACTCGTACTTGGTTGAATATTCAATCCTCATCGCCTCGGCAACCTCGTGAAGCTGCGGGACAGCTGTCTCGTCATCCAGGGAAGACAGATGGGGAATCATCCCTTCCACCTTTTCCTCCCAGTCTTTTTCAAACTGCTTCTTCTTGAATCCCTTGAATCTCTTCTTAAAGACGTGAGCTACAACTTCGGCTTTCCTTCTTGCCCTTTCATCCATTTCTCTTCGACCTCACCATCTCAACGCAGTCAGCGACGAACTTGTCAAGCGACACATCGTTTGTAATGTTGCCTTGCCTGTCATTAACAGTCACACTGCCGGCCTCGACTTCCTTGTTCCCAACGACAATGATGTAATAGATTTTTTGAAGTTTTGCCTCACGGACCTTCTTCTCAACCGTCGCTTGGCTGTCGTCTATTTCAACCCGCAAGCCGCTAGCCTTCATCTTGCTTGCGACATCCCGCGCGTAACCGGCATGACGGTCTGCCACAGGAATGACAACTATCTGGACAGGCGACAGCCAGAGCGGGAATGCCCCGCCATAGTGCTCAAGGAGAACTGCGATAAACCTCTCAATGCTGCCAAGCAGCGCACGGTGCAGCATGATTGGCCTGTGCTTCTTCCCGTCCTCTCCGACATAGGTAAGCTTGAACCGTTCCGGCAGGGCAAAGTCGGCTTGGATAGTTGTGCACTGCCACTCCCTTCCCAAAACGTCGTGAAACTTAACATCAATCTTCGGGCCGTAGAATGCGCCATCCCCCTCGTTCAGGGTGTAGGCAACGCCAAGCTCTTCCAGTGCCTGCTTCAAAGCGTCGGTCGCAAGCGACCACATATCGTCAGTTCCGACGCATTCTTTCGGCTTTGTGCTAAGGTAAACCTTATAGTCGGTAAGCCCAAAAGAGCCAAGAAGTTCGAAAGTAAAGGTAATTAGCTTCTTGATTTCAGCCTTCACCTGATTCGGCGTGCAGAAGATGTGCGCGTCGTCCTGCGTAAAACCTCTCACCCACATCAGGCCGTGGAGAACACCGGAGAGTTCGTTTCGATAGACAGTCGCAAGCTCTGCCATCTTGATTGGAAACTCCTTGTAACTGTGCGAATGCGTTTTGTAAATCAGCATGTGGCCCGGGCAGTTCATCGGCTTTATGCCATAGTCCTGCTCCTCGATTTTTGTGAAGAACATGTCGTCCCTATAGTAGTCCCAGTGTCCTGAAATTTTCCAGGTCTCAGCCTTGAGTATGTGGGGCGTCTGGACAAACACATATCCTCTTTTTTTGTGCTCCTCTATCCAATGGTTTTCAATAATCGACTTGAGCACCATCCCGTTTGGGTGGAAGAAAATCAGTCCCGGCCCTGCCTCCTCGTGAACAGAGAAGAGGTCAAGCTCCCTTCCAAGCTTCCGGTGGTCCCTCTTGGCCGCCTCTTCCTTCAGCCTCAGGTACTCCTTCAGCTCTTTCTTGTCCCAGAAGGAGATGCCGTAAATCCTCTGCAAGGCCTCGTTCTTTGCATCGCCTTTCCAGTAGGCGGCGGAAACATTCAACAGCTTAAACGCCTTAACCCTGCCAGTCGATGGCAGGTGCGGTCCAAGGCACAGGTCGCTAAACGGCCCGCACTTGTAGAATGAAATTTTTTCGCCGGCTGGCAGCTCGGTAAGCAGCTGGAGTTTGAATTTTTCACCATCTTTTGCAAGCCGGTCGCGAGCCTCTTCAAGGGAAGCATCCTCCCGCACAAAGTCGAAATTCTCTTTGACAATTCTTTTCATTTCCCCTTCAATCTTCTTCAGGTCTTCCGGGGTGAAGGGTTCCTTCTTCTCAAAATCATAATAGAAGCCGGAGTCAATTGCAGGCCCAATCCCGAGCTTGACATCAGGCCAGAGGCTCTTAACGGCTGCCGCCATTATGTGGGCTGTCGAATGCCAGTAAATCTGCTTGCCCTCAGGGTCGCGGAAGATTAGGATGGCAAGGTTGCAGCTCTTCCCAATCTTGTAGGACAAATCAACAAGTTCGCCGTCAACCTTGGCAGCAAGGGCGGCCCGCGCCAGCCCTGAACCAATCTTGTTTGCCACCTCAAAAACCGTCAGGGGCTTTTCAAAGACAAGAAACTGGTTATCCGGAAGAGTAATCCTTATCTAGGCCATTCCCAAACCACTCCAATCAGGCTATAAAAAACTTACCCAGAAGGATTTAAACCCGTCTCTTCCTCTTTCGCGAAAGGTGCTTCCTGACCTTCTTCATGTAGCTGACATGCGGGTCGAAAAGCC
>JAUXGB010000024.1 GCA_030622515.1 Candidatus Altarchaeota archaeon | reverse complement strand
TGAAGAAGACAAGGGAAACCACCCCAAGCGATGGCAGGATGTTGATAATTGTAAGTCCTCCGGCAAGGGCGGCGAGGAACATGTAGACTGCGAGGGATACGACAGCCCCCGGCCTTGCCGTAAGAAGGGCTTCCCTCATAACCTTTTTCAGCGGGGCTTCATCCATAAACGGCGGAAGCTCAGCCGCCTTTGGAATCACATTGCAGACCTTTTCGTAAATGGTTGCCGGCGGCGGCTCTTCCTCTTTCTTAAACGCCTTGTAGTAGTGGCTGTCCTCCAACTAAACCCCGCCCTTGGCAGCGGCTTTGGCCCACTCTTCCCACCTTGAGTAAATCTCTTTCGAGTCGAGAGCCCCCAGCTCGCCCTTCACCTGCTCTGAAAAAATGTGGAAAACATCATTTGACCTTACGACAAACGGCGCCTCAAGAATTGCCCTGTTGCCGCTTGCCTCGGAAAGCTCAACTATCTTCTTCTTAATGCTGGCCCTAAGCATTATGTTTTCCCAGACCGCGTCAAAGTTCCCAACCCACTCCTTGACCCGGGAAGCTATCGAGCTGATGACTTCACTCTCCCCCTCGGTCAGCTCCTTTGTCGGCTGGAGCTCGTCAGTCTTTGCATCATAGTCCATCAGGTTGATAAAACCCTTCTCCTTGAGCGGGTCAGTCTCCCAGTGCTTCCTCACCTCGGCAATCTGGACAACCCGCCTGACCCTGTGCAGCCCGTCAGCCGTCCTAATCGGGTTTGCAACCACTATCACATCGGTTGCCTTGAAGGAGGTTGGCGGAACCTTAAGGTCATTAACAACCCGGTCATAAACCCCGTAAGGCGAATCGCCATGGATAGTCCCCGCCACCATATTGGCAAGGGCACCAACCCTCATAGCTTCGTAAAGCGCAACCGTTTCCTTCCCCCGAACCTCACCAACAATCAAACAAGAATCCCCAAGCCTTAAGCTTGCCCTGATGCCGTCCGTGGCAGAAAGCTCTGTCGTTAGCGAGGTGATTGCCGACTGGACCTTAAGGCTCTGGATGTTATAGTTGAGTTTAATCAGGCTCTGCACCGGCAGCTCAAGAGTGTCTTCAACCGTGATGACCCTGTACTTTCTCATAATCTCCAGCATCAACGCCCCAAGCAGGGAGGTCTTTCCACTTGACCTTGTCCCAGCTACCAGCAAAGTCCTTGCTCCGTCAGCGAAAAAGCTGAGCAGCCCTGCCCCAAGCGGGTTAATCATCCTGTTCTTAATGAAGAGGGGAAGGGTCCACGGGTCGTCCCTGTGCCGCCTGAAAGCAAACGCCAGACCATAGGGTGACAGGCTGCGCGTAATTGCCGCAACCCTTGCCCGCGAGCCGGGAAGAACAACACTTGTGTCAAGAACCGGGTTCGACTGGTCAAGAGGCCTTCCGCTTTGCAGCCTAAGCCTTGCAGCCCAGCTCTCAACCTCTTCCCTTGTTGGAACGACATTTGTCTGGCAGTCCTCAAAGTCTGAATGGAGAATGTAAATTGGGTTAACTCCCGGCGGGGAATTGATTGTAACATCCTGTATCTTCGGGTCGGCAAGAATCAGTTCAAGAATGCCATATCCCACCGTCTCCCTTGCGAGGATTTCAGCAACCCTCTCCATATCAGAGTGCTTCATCTCGTAGCCATGCCTGCCAGCACCCTCCCTGATTAGGTCAAGGGAAACATCGTGGATGCCTGCCCGGATTTTTTCCATATCCATGAACTCCTCACTTGTCGGCTCATGCTTCAGAAGAACATTCCTCGCCTCGTCAAGGATTGTGAATTCCATCTCCGACAGCTTGAACTCGGGAGGCATAATGTGGTAAAGCGGCCTGACGTCATTCTTAATCCTGAAAATTGTAACATCCGCCCCCCTCACCTTGTAGCTGTCAATCGATTCCCCGTCCTTGGGGTACTCCGCCATCAGTCTGGTGAATGTGAAGTTTGGCCTGACAAGCGGCTTGAACAGCTTCCGGTAAAGCGAACGGTCCCCCTCCTTCAGCCCTTCCAGCTCCGCGCCAGCGACCCTGAAAATCGTTGCCCTGTCAAACATTCCCTTAATCACTGAAAGAATATTCTTGACATAGTACCTTTTGGCCTGTGCAAACTCCGGCCTCCCCTCCTTTTCCGCCTCAATCTCTTCCCTCCGAATCCGCCGGACAAGCTCAACGTAAGCGCCGGCAGGGTCGCGCGCAAGAGTGTCCCCAACCAGCTTGTAAACAAACTTAAACGCGTCAGGGATGAAATCGGCCAGCGCCCTCCGCCCAATCTGATAAGGCCTGTACAAATCCTTCGACGCCTTGATGTACTTGATTATTTCGGCAATCTCAACAAGCATCTGCGTCTGGGCTGCGTCATACTCAAAAACCCGCCTCTCGACCAGCTGCACCCTGTCAACATGCCCATACTGGAGTATCCGGTAGATAACCTTGGCCATGAAAAGCTCGCTTTCCTCAAGAGGGGCAAAGTAAGGGTCCCCGAAGCAGCTTATCTTAAGGATAGTTTCATTTCCCTCTTTAACAATAGTTGTACCTGCACCAATCTCCATACTAGGCCCAAACAATACCCAATTCCCTGAATATATAGCCTTTCCTCATAACCGCCTAACAGGAACCGTCCTTTTTGGGAAAGGGTTAAATGCTGAAGCTATATTCAATTAGTGAATGGCAGAGCAAGCCCAATCAGCAATCCAGTCAGTCAACCCTATAACTGCCAAGTTCAACGAGATGACACGAAGGATAAGAAACCTTGAGGACAAGCTCTCATCCTTCGAAGACAAGCTTGAAATGGTGGACAAGTCAGGCAACATGAAGCTTGACAGCCATGAAAATGCCATAGTGGCAATGGTCAAGCATGTAAAAGGCCTCCAGTCAGAATCCAAGATGGTTAAGAGGGAGCTCAAAGCCCTCCGCAAGGAAGTTATGCAGGCAGCCCCGATTGCCAAAATAAAGGAATTGGAAGGCTATATTAACATGATTGACCCTATGAAATTTGTAACGAGGGACGAGGTCAAACATATTATTGAAAAATATCTGGAGATGAAATGATGGGAATTATGGATTTTGCCGCGCCAAAGAAAAAAGGAGCAGACTCTCCTCTTGTAAATCATGTAATTGACATGAGAAAGCAGGGAATGAGTGACAACCAGATAATCCAGCAGCTTCAGCAAAGTAAGATTCCTGTAAATGAGATTCAGGATGCCATGACTCAGGCAGATGTGAAGATGCGGGTAGGAGGGATTGCCCCCGGACCTGCCCCGCCGCAGGGTCCGCCAGCTCCCCCGGGAGCACAGGGACCACCCCAAATGCCGCCCGGAATGGAAATGCCACCGGGAATGGAAATGCCACCGGGAATGGGTCCGCCCCCCGGCATGGGACCCCCGCCCGGAATGGAAATGCCTCCCATGGGAGCGCTCGGTGTCTCGACCGAAGAGCTTGTTGAGAAAATTGTCCGCGACAAGACCGAAGCCTTTGAGGAGAGGATAAGGAAAACCGAGGACGCATCAGCAAACGCTATTAACCAGATTCAGGACGTCAGGAACCAGCTTCTCGACATCAAGAACCGCTACGTCCAGCTGCAGGAGGATTCCGCTGTCAAGCTTGAGGAGTACAACAAGGAGCTCGAGGGCGTCGGCGCCCAAATCAAGGCTATGCAAAGGATTATGCAGTCAATCATCCCGACCATGGCGGAAAATGTCCGCGAGCTAAGCGACGTGGTCAAGGAGATGAAAGGGCTGCGCAGCCCGCCATCCCGCCCCCTGCAAAGACCTAGGCCTGCAACAAAAAAGTCTTTTGACCAGTTTGATGAAGGGGAACCTCTCGTAAGATAAGCGACAAGACTTCAAGGGCAACCCCAAGAACGAAACTCAGCTTAGATAAAGCAGACAACTTTTTGGTCTACACCCAAGGGTCTTCTGATAAGGTCACAAACTCCCAACCGCTACGTCTTCTTCTCCTGAGCAACATAGACAAGGACAGCCACAACTACAATCAACAGGATGGCCATTCCAAAAGTGCCCTCGTTCCCGGTCAGTCCAAAGACGTCTGAAAATCCCGGGGTTGTCATCAAGATTGTCAAAAATATCCCGATTATCCCAATTGTCAGAAAAATCTTCTGGTTATCATCCGCCATCTATTTCACCTTCACCTCAGTGTTAACAAACGCATTCACTATCAGTGCGAACAGGATAACAATAAGGAGTATCCCTATCTTCCCCGCGAAGAAAGCAAAGAACGCCCCAATCGCAGGCACGCTTGCGAAGAAAAGGGTAGCCATGAATGCGATAACAGTAGCTATGACTGCCTCAAGGCTCGAGTTGTCAACCACCTTGCTCTTGTTAAGCAGAGCATAGGTAACAACCCAGATAAGAACGAAAGGAAGAAGGTACTGGTAGACCCCTCCCTCAACCATCATCTCAACCATTTCACTGAATCCTGCCATCTACTATTTCACCACATCTTGCGACTCAAACACCCACGCAAGGAAGAACAGTATCACCGCGAAGACGATGCCTGTCTCCAGAACCTGTGAACCAATCCCTGTCTCTAATCCAAAGAGAATGCTCCATGCGTCAGGTGTCGAGTTAATCATAAGGTATATGAGAACCAAGCTCACCGTGAATATTCCAAGCCCCCAAGTAGCTTTCCTCTTCTCGTCAATCAACCCGTTATTGTTCAGGGTGTGATAGAGGAAAACCGATATCATCAAGGCAAACATAATGGCCACTATCGCAAGGAACGACCTTGAGATGAAGAAGCCGAGGAAGTTCCCAACATCGAACAGCCTTGCAAAATAAACGACAAAAAGCCCAAGCACAATGGCTGTAATAGAATTGATATTCTTCTGCTCACTAATAATCTTGAACTTGTCAAGCAAGCCGTAAAGCACCACAAATGCCAGCACAAAAGGCAGGACATACTGGAACAGCCCAACAGCCACTAAATCACTAATCATCTCTCCAATTGCCATCTACTTTCTCCTCCTCTTCTTAGATTTAGGCTTTCGCCTGACCGGCCTGGACCTGACAAACTTCTCCAGCTCCTTCCCGAACTGGATATGCTCCATAAAGACCCGCGACATCCACAACTCCCGCCCGATGGATACGATGGCAAAGAGCAGCAGCCAGGGAAGAACAAACTCCCTCAGCCTTGTCACAAAAGTCTCAATGGCAGGAATGTTTGCAATTATGATGACAATGGCAAGCAGCGAGAGGAAGACAGACACATAAAGGGAAAATCTGAACATAGCGTCCTCAACGCTATGCTCAAAGATATCCAAAGCCTCTTCAGGGGTTCTTGTTGGCATTTCTCCACCTTACTTGTTCTGCACTTTCTTCTCAAGGTGGGTTCCAATCTTGTCAAGATAGTCTATAGCACTGGTCTGGGTCTGTATCTCCGCAGTAAACTTGTATCCCCAGATAACGTGCCCAAGAGCCCACCAAATCACCATCATTATCAGGGTGATGGTAAGCATTGGTATGAAGATTCCGGTGCTCTTGACTCCTCCCATGAAGGACGATACCAAGACAACAACCCTGATGAAAACCCCGAGCTTTGCCGCAAAGATGGCAAATATCGCCGAGATAATCATGGCAGTCGTCTTCCTGAAGAATCCCATCAGGTAGACAAAGTCGTAAAGGATAGCGTACAACAGGACGGCTGGAAGAATCCAAAGGAACAGCGCCTTTGCAAAATCATTCGAATTCTCAATATTCAGCTCATCATAAGCCGCCTGGTCGCCTTCAGACAGTTCGTCCGCACTATAGGCCGGCCCAAAAACAAACTCAACAATACCCAAGACAGCAGTTCCAAGGCCCTCAAGGGCCGAGTCTTCCTCTTCCTGAGCATATGCCGTCGGCGCTGCAAACAGCAATCCAACAACAACAATCGCAAGAATAGTACTCAATTTCCACTCCATTCTTATCACTCTCCCTACTTTCAGTAAATCCGACATTTAAACCTTTCTAACTTCCAAGCGGTTAAAACCCCAATTCCGTGTAACTGCCAGCGGGTAAAAATCAGTCTTCTTTTTTCTTTTCAAGGCTTGACGGCCCAAGATGAATTATACTGCTCCCCGTCTTAGCATCCCTGCCAATCTCCCCCGGCTTAAAATCTGGCCCCTCAAGAGGAATTACACTTTTTTTCTCAGTAGGCCTTGCCGGAGGCAAAACACGGCCCAAACGTTCCCCTAAATTCTCAAGACCTTTTCCAGTCTCTCCAACAACTCCCGGCCCGGCAACTATCGGCGCATCCTTCGCAGGAGTAATACTTTTAGGTCCTGCCTTGAACGAGGAGTCTAGACCCCCCAAATTAGGTGCGGCTTTCCATCCTGCTAAAGGTCCTACGCCGGGCGCAGGAGGCAGCGCAGGAACCTCAGGCGCGGGCGGCAAAGCCGGCTGCTCAGGAACCTTAACCTCAGGAACAGAAATCTCCCCCTGCTTTTTGAACCCGCTTCCAAACAGCTTTTTACTCCCCTTGGTCACAAGCTCGACAAGGCCAAAGAGCGGCGGGACAACCATCTTCCTAAGGAGAATCGCCTCCCCGATAAAGACGACAAGCATCATTGCGTAAAGCATCATCGCCGCGAAGAAAGCCAAGGCCATCTCCATCACATCATACTGGAGGGGATGGAACACGCCCAAGAGGTAGGCCATCCCGAAGAGCTGGAAAAACAAAGCGACCGGGGCGTTGAGAAGCATCATTGCAATACCCATAAGGAGAAAGATGATTGACAGCATTGACAGTGCATTGCCGGAAATCCCCTGTGAGAAGATGCCTAGGATGCCAAGGATGATTGCAACGATGCCCACCGACCTTGAGCCAAAGTCGCCGCCGATGAAAGGTACGTAGATGAACTTGAGAAGCCCTTTTGGGAGCAGCATTGCGAAGAGGAAAGCCCCCTTAATCAGGACAAGCCTGAGCATTTCCCACATCCAGTAGGCCCAAAGCATTCCAAGAAGCATTACAAAGAAAATCCCCCCACACCCTGTGCCGGTCTTGAACCCGGTCAGCATTGGTACAAGGCTGATAATTACCCAGATTATGGCGAGGAAGATGGTGGTCGGCAAGACATAGGTCGTGAGTATTGTCACCATCTCGACAACATCCATGGCAGCACTTGCGGCGAACGAGTTGGTCATGTCTTTTGCAGAGCGGCCGACGCCGGTGTCCCACCCCCTTTTGGTACGCGCCTTAAGACTCATATCATAAGCCGTAGAACCATTGCTCCCGATGGACACACCAGAAGGCGTTGGTGCCTTTTTCTCCCCCGGAGCATTTCTCCACAGGAAAGCGTCAGCTGCATGCCACGCAGCCCTGAACTTCATGTTCAGAAGTTTTCTCGGGTTGGCCCTTTTCAGGCTGTCAACATCAAAGTCGGGGTCAACTGCCTCGCAAATATTCTCAATAATCTCCATCTGGCCCTCTTGGTACGCCTTGACAATGTCCGATTTTTTGGCAAGCTTCCCGGTCCTGAGGCTTTTACTGCTGAAGAAGATGAAAAAGACATAGAAAAGCATCAGTATGGCGAAGAAGACCCACTTCATGACAGGGCCATCAGCAAAATCATTCTTGCACATCTTGCCAAAGTAGGCCTCGTTAACCCCCATCATTCCGTAAAATGCATCAATGAAGGAAATGCTGGCAAACTCCTTGCTCCAGCTTGTCTCCGACCACTCTTTCGACAGCTGGGCAAGCGGCCCTTCCCCTGCAAGGACAGTGCCAATAACATCTCCAAACTCCCACCCGGTATCATCAAAGCAATACTGGTCATTCATTATGCACCTTTGGCCGGAGGCTGAGGAACCAAAGTCAAGCAGGCCTGACACACTGTCGCCAGGGTAGTCCCCGCGACTTTCGTCCTGTGCAAAGGCCGGTGATAAAAGAAGGAGCAAGAACAATACAACTATCGCCTTCCGAGTCCAGCCCATCAAATAAATAGGACAAGGCAAAGTATAAAAGCCAATGCCCCTCTAATTTAAATAATGGGAAAAGGCCAGTCAATACCAACCGACCCAATTTTTTACCTAGCCTTCATCGTACTGCTCTTTATGGCCATCGCCGCCAATGTGGGCGACGACACCCCTGAAGGCGCCGAAGCCGAGGCCGGGATGATGGGCAGTGCAAGCATCGCATTCTCCAACGCCTTTGACCAGATTTTTGGAGCCGGCGAACGCCCCTGCATGTTTCTCAAGGACGAGAAAGGCATCATCCACGACCCCTTCCCCAAGGAGATGGCAAACTGGCAGTGTATTTTGATTTTCGGAATGCTCCCATTCACCATCCTATATTACTTCATGTTTGACATCCTTGCCTTTACCATGATAACAGACAGGACACGAAATATTATCGCCCTTGCCATTGCAATCTTCGCAGTACAGCTTAAGTTCCTTATCAACGTCACAAACTTCCTTGCCGAGCTAACCGGCGGCGTCTTGGGCGGCTCCTTCAGCCTATTCGGCCTCCTGATTGTAATGGGAATAGCAGGTTCCCTCCTTGGCCAGTTTGGAGTAACTATGAAGACCGCGGCCGACGCAACCTACGGGACAGGCGAAGTCATCTACGGCCTAAGGACAATGAAGGCAATCGGAAGGTCAGTCTCGCAAAAAAGAAGGTAATCAAAATGAACCTAAAGAAAGACCTTGAGCAAATCGAGCTTGGGACAGAGGCGATTCTCCGCTTCTTCCTCCTCTTCTGGATATTTTTCGGCATCCTCGCCTTTCTAAGCTCCTATCTATTTGGCACCACGCCGTCCAAGATTTTCTCCGTGGAAAAATTCTCAAACATCTTCTGGCTTGTAGCTTCCGCAGCAATGGTAGTCATCTGGCGCGAACTCTACCGTGTCAGGCGGCTGCTTGAAAGGGTTTCAACAAGGAAATACAACCCAATCTACCAGCAGGCCAGAGAGAAGCTTGGCTTATGATGAAAAAAATCTTCCCCCTCTTAATAGTCTTCATTCTTCTCTTCTCCTCAGTTGCAGCTGACGACCTTGAGATGGAGAGGCAAAAGGGACAAGAGCTTGCCGAGGAAAGCTTCGGCCCTGTCCTCAACCTCCTCTTCAAAAATCAGGTAATACAGTTCAAAACCTCCGACGACATGCTCCAGTTCTTTGCAAGCGCCCTTCTGGTCTACTTCTTCCTCACCCAGCTGATGGGGATGGGCGGCATCCCTCTCGTCTTCCTGACCATGTTGGTTCTGGTACTTCTCCAACACTTCCTTGTGATGAACTGGGTAGTCTTCCTTGTCGACATGGCCCCAGCCATCCTTGTCTACCTTGTAATCTTCGACCTAACAACCTTCAGCTTCGCAGTCTCCCGGAGAAACGCCCAGCTTATGGGCCTATTCGGCTTTGCAATAACCTTCTGGTTCCACCCCACAAGGCAAATCTTTGAAAACACCTTTGGCGAGCTCTACACATGGACCACAGGCTTCCTCTTCTTCATCTTCCTCGTCCTGATAGGCTTTGCAAGGTTCTTCTCAGTCATGGTGAAAGCAACATCAACCGTTGCAGCGCAGGAAGCCAGCACCGCAGCGAAGCAGAACATGGAAAGGTTCTACAGGGCCGTGGTGCAGGAACTGCAGGCCAAAAGGGAGGGGCCCTAGATGGCAGCTGACTTCGTGGTCTTAATCATCAGCTGGTTCTTCCTCCTCATGATTATAAAGATGTTCTTCGCCCCTGACAACGACCCGATGGGAAAAATCAGCGAGATAGAGGTATTTGTCTTCGCAGTCGCCCTCATCACCTACTTCAAGGGCTTCGACCCATTCCCTGCCAGCCTGCCCGGCCCCTTTGCAGCCCTCCACGTGATTACCATAGGAGCGATAAATGCAATGGCAATGCTTGACCTCTTTTTCGAAACAGTCCTAGGCGTCTCCCTTTCCCTCGACCTCATCTTTGGCATCTTCATCCCTGCCTTCATAACCTACGGCATCTCAAGAAACCTGCTAAAGTACACAGCAACCCTTTCCGACAACACTGTAACCTTCATCTCCTACATAATAGCCTTCATAACAATCTGGGTAGCTGCCAAGGGGGGAACGAACCTGATAATGAGTGCGGTAGGCCTTATCCAGTCCTTCTTCGAGTTGGCAGGACTAAGCTCTATCCTTTCCTTCACATCCACCGTCTTCTTCTTCGGGGTTGTCCTCTGCTCCATAAGCATCTACCTTGACTTCCTTGCCGGCGTTACAACCCAGGCCATGGCAGGCGACATAGAATAAGTAACCACTTATAAATGACGATAAATCCGAAAGACTTATAAGCCTCAGCCACCACTATAGGAGACGGTGAATAGATGACTCAGAACATTAATCCCGCCAACGGCTACACAATCTACCATATTGACAATCGCATCCAGCCCAACTGGGACAGGTTCAGAACCAGCCGCAGCTACGAGAGAACCTCGGCCCGGAAGCAGGCAAAGAAAAACGTTATCGGCGGGCCTTTGAAGCGGTTTAACAAGTGGCGAAAAGGCTATTCCGCTGACGAGCTCAGGACAATAGAACAGGAGACTGAGCGTCTCTTCTGGCAGGAAGCTCCCCTAACGCATGCCCGCTACAATGTAGGATTCACCCACGTTCCAACCCTTGAGCAAAAGCAATACAACCTCGCAATCAACTTCGGTACCCAACTGGGCAGGCAATCGCGCCCGCAGCCCCAACCCCAACCGACGCAGCAGCCTCAAACTCAACCTGTGCAGCAGCCCACAGCCATCCGAGACAGAATTTTGAAGAAAAAGTACAACCTCGCCAAGAAGGAGATAAAGGGGCTTAAGAGAGAGAACAGGCGGCTTGAGGGCGAGATTGATGAAATCTTCGACGCCGACAACCAGACAATGCTTGAAATCCAGAACCAGCTTGAGCAGGAAGAGATGAAATCTGACGTTTACAGCCAAATCCTTAAGGATTCCAAAAAGGAACAGGGAAGTCAGCTGAAAACCCTCAAGTCCCAGAGACAGTCCGAAATAGGAGACTACAACCAGCAAATTGCCGACCTGCTCAAATACACCAGAGAGCTTGAGGCTAAGCTAAAAGCCGGCAAGGACGCCCCGACTGAGATAGAGGCAGACATTGATATTCTCGGCCATCTTGACGCCCTTGAAGAGATGGAGGAAATCAAACTGCCAACCCCAAACCACGATGAGACATCTTACGATGAGATATCTGCAAAATACGGGGAAACAGACAGCCTCTACAAAGCAAGCCCGGACGAACTTAAAAAGATAGGACACATCTCCGACAAAAGACTCGGGGAGCTTGAGGGCTTCATTGATGCACGACAAAGATACCTGAAAGACATTGACATCCTTCTTGACCGTGACGAGATAAGGAAGATATACGGTCGCGCTAAGCTGGCAGGCCAGCCAGACATAGAGCTAAACGAGGGGGAAAAAGAAACTATCAAGCTTGTCGTCGACAAACTCGAAGCCCTCTACACGGAATTCCAGCCAGAACTCGGCTTTGATGTTGAAAACTACGGCAAGACAACAATTGCAGCAGGAAACAAGATTTTGTCAACCGAAGGGGCTGTCCCATCAGAATCGATTAGGAAGCTTAAAGGCACCTACCAGGGCTCCCACAACAAAGGCCAGCGTTATGTAAACCTTGCAAACGATGATTACAAAGACGCAAAGCACTTCAGGGACGGGATTGAGAGGGCCTTGGAAGCAATGCAGGCCTGCGAACAAATGGCCTCCGAATAGGCCAAATCCCCGAAACAAAGAGGTCAGTTTAACCTCCGAAGTAGTAACTTATTTAAGTCAAGAGAGCATTATCTACTATAAGGTGACAAAAATGGAAGACGTCCTTGGAAGATATAAGAGAATAAACGACACACTAGATGCTACAGTCGATAACTCAAGAGCGAGGTTTAACACTTCTGTCAATATGTACATGGACAATGTCAACAAGTGGAACGAGGTCAAGGCCAACATAGAGGAAAACAATTCCCGTGCAAGATGGTTCGCCGACCACAACCTCGGACCTGACGGAACCAGCGGTTCAACATCTTACGTTAATCTCCCAGACGGAACAACCTACACTCTTAACGGAACACCAATGAGGTCAGTCGAACCCAGGAATGATGCTCCAGACCAGCCCACCCAGACTTCTGGGCAAGTGGGACTGGAAAACTATGGTCTAACTATGGAGCAGCCAAAGGCACCAATACCAAGCAGGGGACTAAGAGACAGGTTCCGTTCCGATAAAGGCAAGAACCCATACAAGGCAAGAGACAAAGGGCCCAGCATTCTTGAGCCTGCAGAGAACTGGGAAGACAAGACGTCAAGAAAGTCTTTCAGAAAGTCACTTAAGGACAATTACGGCAACCTCAAGGGCTCAATGAAGGACGGCTACAACGCAGCCCGCTCCCTGTTCGAGAAGGCAGAGAACTGGGAAGACGAAAAGCCAAAAGAGCCCGGAAGAATTAGAAAAGCTTTCAGCGGACTTAACAAGCAGCTGAAATCTGACGATTACTTTAACCCAGACAAGGCATTGAGAGAATTTAAGTCCAACTTCGAAGGGAAGCCCTCAGAACCTGGGCCAAGCGCTAGAAGCATATACGAAGAGAAACGGCTTAATGCCCATGTTGATACCTTGGAAGAGAAAGGAATAAAGAAAAGCGAGAGGACAAGATACTTCGGAAGGCTTGGAAGTCTGTTTGGAAAGAACAAACATGTGAGAAGCCGTAATACAGACATGAAGGCCAAAGAGATTATAGACAGTTACATGAATCGCGCCGAAGAACTTAGGGACAAAGGAACACACGTTAGACGTTCAAGTTACATAGCCGGTGTCAAGAATACGGCAGATATGAAAAGCACAACCTACGGCGACGACAATATCGAGCTTGTAAGGAAGGGCAAGAAAGTAATACTCGAATCGGAGCCTGACATCCTTGTGGGCGGAATCGGCGAGTCAAGCTTCGGCGGACTAAAAGAAGCAAAATACAAGAAAGGTTCTGCAGGAGAAACCTACATATCAGACCCTCTAATTGAAGTTGGCAAAATCCCGCTCCAGTCAGGTCCTGACATCTCTGTAGATGGAATCGGCGAGTCAAGCTTCGGCGGACTAAAAGAAGCAAAATACAAGAAAGACGATTTTAATAACAAGTCAGACCCTACGATCCAGCTCGGAAAAGGGGACGCCTATTTCGTATCAGGTCCTGACATCAAGGCTAGGGAAGTCGGGAACACTTCATACTCTATGGACCCTATGAATGTTTCAAACAAGAGCCCTTACATGCTGGACGAACACGGTGAGATGAGAGCCCAGATATGGGAGCTTAAAGAGGGAACGGCCAACCTTAAGGAAGCAAACGAAGACCTTGAGAAAGCGGGGTACGCCAAGGAAAAGAAGTCGTCTATCGATTACCGGCCTGAAGTCAATTGGGGTTAAACAGTAAATAAGCTTAGGAATTCTTTACCAACCTTCAGCACGCCCAAGTTGAGACCGGCATCAACATAAGCCCACGCTATGACGGCAGCCTCAAAAGAATCCAGATAGCTGCCTTTCTCGAAGAAATGCTTCCCGTCGCTTAGGTAAGCCTTGGCCAGCTGGAGGATTTTCTTCCCCTTCTCACTAACGAGTTCGGCGCTTTCAACAGCCGGCCCAATCCTCTCCAGCTCCTTCTCAGCAGCAGCCTTCAAATCTTCCATCTTTCCAGCGCCTCCTCCTCGACAAAGTGCGTCTTGGCCGGGATAATCAAACAGTGCGGAGGCGGGCCAAAGTCCATATCCTCCAGCTCGCCGGCTTTTCCGTAATAGATGCCCTGCGCAGTGCTGCCAGCCTTTGCAATAACAATCAGCTCGCCGGGCTTCCCTTTCTTCAGCATTTTTATCGCCTTGTTTGCCGTTAGGCCGATGTCGAGAAGCACAAGAGTGTGCAAATCAATCGACTTGTTCTTCCTAATGAACTTGCGTATTGAAGCCAGCGAGCCAGCCTTTGGCAGGGTGACGGTCCGCCCGAACTTGTAGAGCTGCAGTCCGGTCTCCCCTACGGCGGTAAGAATGGACGGAGCATGGATTACGGCAGTCTTCAGTTTGGCTCTCCTCGCCTCAAGCAGGAGGGAGATATGGGTCGTAGCTGAAAGCGGGTCCCCTGAGATGCAGATGGAGACATTCGCCTTCTTGGCCTGCTCAATAAGCTCCTTTGAGTTCTCTTCCATGCCGCTACGCTCAAGCTTCTGGAATTTCTGCCCAACCGTCCTCTCCAGTTCCTTAATTACCGACTTTTTCACCGTATTGGTGTAGTCCTCATAGTAGATTATGTCTGACAATCTGAGCATATCCAGCCCTTCAAGCGTGATTCCCCTATTGGATAACCCCAGCCCGACAAGCGCTAACATAACCTAATTATATCCAGCCCATTTATCAAGCTTATGTTAGGTGTGAAGGTGAGAAAAAAGGATGCCCAGACGGCAAAAAAAGCACTC
>JAUXGB010000014.1 GCA_030622515.1 Candidatus Altarchaeota archaeon | reverse complement strand
GGAAGATAGCTTTTTAAGCTGCCGGTGGTTGAGCTTTCTAACAGCCCCGTCGTCCAGTGGTCAAGGATGCCGGCCTTTGGAGCCGGAGACGGCAGTTCGAATCTGCCCGGGGCTACCATCTCTATATCCCTTCTTTTGTAAAAGAAGGTCTGCAGTCCACTCCAAGAAAACACTGTCCGTCCAGAGGACGGACTATCCCGTCAACTGAACGCAAATCATTGGGTCGGTCACTGAACTTGCCAGGAGCCACCTAACTTTTCAAGACGGATGGATTAATAAGGACGCAAAGCTGGTGGCAGTTATGTCCATGACAATCCTGTTAATCCTCTTCATCCTTGCCATCTACTTTGTTTTCTTTAGGAATGTCAGGTCAAAGTCCGTTCGGAAAATGCTGAAGAATATTGGGAAAAACCTCTTTGGCTTCATCATTGGCGCGGGGGCTTCCCTTGCAGTTCTAATCTACCTTGTCTTGCCTTGGTTCGCTTCAGCCATCGGCGACCAAAGTGTTATCGGAATCATAATCCTCTCTGTCCTCTTCGTGGTGTTCGGCGGGGCTTTGGCCGTCCTTATCGGAGGGATAGTTGGGGCTGCCCTCCTTGGGAGTAAAAAGCCGGGGAAGAAACAAAAATGAGTTCAGGTGGGTTTTAGCATTCACTCTCGCACTCGAAAACTTTTGGCCCGTCGTCGCTGAAGTTCTCAAGGCAGTCTTCAACGCAGGCCTTGCAGGAAAGAAACTCGTCCGTTTCGACAAGCGTGCACCTGCCGTCGATTATCTCGCATTTAACAAACCTCCTGCACCGGTCGCCCAGCTGGTACATCTCAGTGCATACCTCGGCCGGGTTGGGCCCGCAGATTGGTTCCATCCCGTGGCAGTCCTCCAGGCCACACTTGGCTGGCGGCAGGGTGCTTTTCTGGTTTATCATGTCCCACTGGTCGTCAAGGATAGCCCCAACAACGCTCCCGCCCTCGACAGAAATAACTGCCCGGTGTGGTGTTATCACCTGCGCAACCATTTGGTTTGTCCTGTCACCATGGCCGGCGTGGCGTGATTCAAAATCGAAAGAAAAGACCCAGCAGCCGGGACAGCGCGCCTGTAGGGTTCGCACATGCACCAGACCTGAGCCATCGAACTTGTGGGTTGGCGAGTTTTCCACAAAGGTATGTGCAAGTTCTAGGCTGTTTTCCCCGGCAAATCCTTCCGGCCCTTTTTCCTGCCCGGAGTGGATGGCAAAGACAACTAGTGAAAGTAACAAAAGGAGGATTACTTTTTTCATAGGGGACTTTATCGTTTGGTGTATAATAGATTTATCGATTTTAAGGAAAAATAGTTATACTTGTCGAGTTGTAACCTTGCGATGAAGAGGCTAATCAGGCACATGAAAAAGTTTTTCAGGAAAGAGGCGCCCGCCAGGCCAAGCTCGGAGGACCACTGGGGTGTAAGCGACGGCCACCTTGCAGCTTATGTGAGGAAGCACCTTCACTCGAGGAAAGATGGTTTGAAGATGGACGTATCCTTTACCGCCCTTATTGATTACATTAGGAAAAACCCGCGCTACTTCCACAAGCTGCGCTGCCGGCCGGGTGAGATGAAGGCTTACATCCCGTGGAAGGGAAATATTGGCGCTCTTGCCTACATCAAGGCGGCGACGCCGGAAGATGCTGTTCGAAGGCTGAAGAGGGCGCTGGAGGTTTTGCCAGATGGCCCTTGGATTGAAAATATCTTTTTCTGCATCAAAGCCAACGGCAAGCTGTTTGCAATTCTTGACGACACAAGCCATGTCAAGTCGCTGCTAAAGGTTGAAGACAGGCCAGACGGCTTCCTTGTTTCCTATTCTTTAGGCAAGGACAAGAAGCCGCAAAGCATTGCTGGCATCCTGAGGGAAGAGGACCGATACACGCTGTACCCGAAAGGCGTTCTTGACGACAAAACTATTGTTGACAGGCATGAGAAGAAAGTCATTCAGTAGAGCTTGTATCTTAGGAGGGCACCGAGCCCGCCAAGCTGGAACAGCTGCTGGCCCTCGCCTGTGTCGGTGGAGATTAGCTCAACCTTGGTCCCAAGGGTTTCGGCCTGCTCAATCAGCTGCTCAATTAAATCCTGTTCCTTCTCGATTTTTAGCGGGCTGCCGCACTCGCACTTCCGCGACTTGATTTGGGTGCGGAATTTTCCTATGTGGTCGGTTGTCTCCTCGAAGGTTTTCTTGCAGCTTAAGCAGCGGAGGGTTACCCTGTACTTCTCAAGGGCCTCTGAAATCAAAAGGAGGTCTACCGCGTTAGCGTCGAGCGCCTTCCTTACGTCAGCTTCCCCATAGGCAACTGCCCCGTTCTTTGCAAGCCGGCCGAGAAACTCTTTCACCAAAGCGAGTTCCTTTGTTACCTCAGCCTTGGCAAGGAGGTCCTTGCTTCGCTCGACAAGCTCCTCAAGTCCTGCCCTGCCGTCGGCTCCTATGTCGCGCACGCCGATGATTTTTTTTGCGATATCTGTCTGAAGGTAATCTCCCCGATGAAATTCCTCTTTTGCCGGGCCTGCGCCGCCGAGGATTATGCCGTGGAGGTTGTCAACATTTCCAAAGACCTCACGACTCGCTTCGGCGACCTTCTTAAAAAAGTCACCCGTTAGGTTCTCCCGCACCCGCGCGATTCTTGCTGCCGACTGGCCGCCTGCCTTGAACTTCCCAAAGACCATGGACTTGATGTTGCGGACAAGGTCGATTCGCTTTCCCTTCAGGAGGCCAATTGACGCCCCGCCGCGTTCAAGTATTAACAGGCCGTAGACATCTGACGGCGCCAGCATTTCCTTCAAAGGTCCGAGGTGGAACTTCTGGTCGCAAAGGTAGATTTTTGTCCTGACGGGCTGGGGCGGGATGATTGAATAGACCTGAACATCCTGAAAGCCCTGCCGCTCGGCAACGTTTCCTGAGAAGATTGCCATGCCGTGGTCAGGCGTCTTCTTAAACAGCCGAAGGTGCTGTATCATCCGCTCCAACGCAGCTTGCACATTTTTCCGCGTCGATGTTGACTTGATGTTGGTGGCGGTGCCCTGCTCTTGCTTCAACTGGTTGACTATCTTGGACAGCTCATAGCCCTGCGGGATGTAGACTGATACTAGTTCTGTGTGGCGGGCCCGCTTGGAGGCCAGCTCTTTTACCTTCTTCTTGAATTCGAAAAGTTCTACACCCATTACTTCCACTCTATTTTCCCAATATTGTGCATGGCAGTCAGGTCATTCCCCAGCGGCTTCAGGGCCGACGGCACTTCAAATGACTCAAGCGACTCTTTCATTGAGAGCTTCTTGTCCTTCTTCAGTTTCCAGACCGCCTCGTCAGTCCCAACCAGCACAGGGGTCAGCTCAAGGAGCTTGCCGTCATCCTTCATTGCCTTTGGCAGGTTATGAAGGTGGATGCTCTTTTTTGAGTAGAGTTTTCTCCAGAGATGGTCTGTTACAAAGGGGGTTATTGGTGCGAGGAGAAGGAGGGAGGTTTCCACGCATGTGTGGAGGGTGTACCAGGCTGACTGCTGTTGCTGTTTTGAAAACTTCCCGCTCTTGTTGTAGGCTCTTTCCTTGACAAGCTCGATGTAGTGGCTTGCAAACAGCTCCCAGAGGAAGTGGCGAACCTTGGTTGCGGGGATGAAAAAGTCAAGGTCGTTGTAGCCTTCCAGCGAGTCGCTTGTTACTTTTGCCAGCTCGCTGAGAATCCACGCATCTGCCGGCTCGACGGCGGAAGGCTTCTTCGCCTGAGGGAAGCATGATATGAAGCGTGTTATGTTGAAGACCTTCTGGACAAATTTGGACGCGCCGCGAACCCGCTCTTCCGAAAACCTTATGTCGCTGCCAAGGGAGGCCTCGGTAACTGTTGCGAAGCGGAAGGCGTCTGCCCCGTACTTATCGATAATTGGTTCCGGCTTGATTACATTCCCAAGCGATTTGCTCATCTTCATCCCCTTCTCGTCAACAATGTGGCCGGAAATCCAGACATGGTTGAACGCCTTCTCGTCAAAAAGCTGGACAGCACGGAGGAGCGTGTAGAAAAGCCACGTCCTTACGATGTCCTTGCCCTGCGGACGGACAGAGCAGGGAAAGGCCTTGGCAAAAATGCTGTCGTCCTGCTTGTAGAAGGTGTGGTAAAGTTCTGTTATGGACGAATCCATCCACGTGTCAAAGGTTCGCTCCTCGCCGCGGAACTCTGTGCCTTTGCACTTGGGGCACTTTTTCACCGGGCAGGCATCCTTCCACGGACGGTAGTATTTTCCCGGCTCAGGGAGAATAGCTTCCCTACAGCCCTTGCAGTACCAGAGCGGAATCTCTGTGCCGTAGAAGCGCCGGCGGGAGATAGGCCAGTCCATGCTGACAGAATCTATCCAGTCTTTCAGTATCTGGCGGGATTTCTCAGGGTGGAATGTCATCTTCTTGGCGACCTCGCGAATCCTTGGAAGAAACTCAACCTGCTTCAGGTAGAATTCAGGCATCTGGACAAACTCGACCGGGGTCTTGCTTCGCCAGCAGACAGGGGTTCGATGGGGTGAGGTCTCCTTTTTCAAAACAAAGCCTTCGGCTTCGAGGTCGCTCAGCGCCTCCTTGCGCGCCTTCTTAACCCGCAAGCCCTCGTACTTGCCTGCGGCTTTCGTCATCTTGCCGCGTATATCGATAGCTGCCGTCGGCGTTAGGCCAAGTTCCCGAAAGAGCCTTACGTCAGTGTAGTCGCCATAGCTGCATACCATCACTGCTCCGCTGCCAAATTCCATCTTGGCAGACTGGTGGGCGAGGATGGGAACCTCCTTCTTGAAGAGGGGGGTTGTGAGATGCTTTCCAACAAGCTTCTTGTAACGCTTATCCTCTGGATGAACAAGGACAGCCGCGCAGGCACAGAGCAGCTCGGGCCGGGTTGTTGCAATTTCGATGTGGCCGCCGCCTTCGACAATGGGGAACCTGAGTGTTACAAAGTCTGTGTTGAGCTCCTTGTACTCAACCTCGGCGTCTGCGATGGTTGTCCCACAGGCAGGGCACCAGTTGTTTGGCCTTGTATCCTCATAGATTAGTCCCCTTTTCCACAGGTCAATGAAGGTGGATTGGGTGATGGCGCGATACTTTGGCGAGTCAGTCCGGTGAATTTCCTTCAGCGAGTTCATAGAGAAGCCAAGCCTTCTGCAGATGTCAAGTATCTGGTGCTCGTACTTGTCCAAAAGCTGGTGGCAAAGGCTGAGAAACTTTTGTCTCCCCACCTCAAACATCTTTATCTTGAATTCCTTCTCGGTCTGGACCTCGATTGGCAGCCCGTTCCTGTCGACAGTCATCGGGAAGATGACTTCGTGGCCGCTCATCCGCTTGAAGCGGGCAATCATGTCGATTTGGGAATAGTGGGCTGCCCCGCCGACGTGCCAGCCGCCGCTTGCATAGGGTGGCGGCGTATCAACCGTCCAGATGGGCTTCTTTGTGTTTTTGTCAAACTGGTAGATAGCTGGGGTTTCCCAGCTTGAGAAAATTTCAGACTCGTGAGACCTGTCCCAACGCTTCTCCTCTATTTTGGGTTTAAAGTCCATAGTTAGTTCTCCCTGCTTTCGTTTAAAATAGTTAGGTGCTATTTCACCCTTAGGACATCGCCAAGGGTAAGGTCCTCATCGCCAGATTCCTTGAACTCAAATTTCTTCTTCTCGTAGATTTCCAGAAGCTTAATCTTGAAGAACTTCTCAAGCTTTCTTGCAACTGGAATTGGTGGCGTTGTGCCCCGCTCGGTTCGCGCTATCACAGATTCTTTCTCCCGAAGCTCGCGGGCAACCTGCTCCCTCGTAAGCTCTCTGGCCTCACGGGCATTGCGCACAAGTTTTGAAAAGTTTGGGACAAGTGTTAGTGCTTCCCCTTCAAAAGAACGTGAAACTGCTTTTGGTGCGGCCAGCCGTTCTGGCATCCTTGGCAGCTCGCTCCCGCCACGGCTGCACTTTTCGCAGGCATCAAGGACAGTTCCCTCAAGCCTTACTCTTTTTACTGCCGGCTTTTCGCCACAAACCTCGCAAAGGGCCATAAAATCACAGAATAGATGGCAAATCAGGTTTATAAAAGATGGTTACGAAAGCTATTTAAAGGTCCAAATTGCCCCATTCTAACCCGCATAACTGCTGGACAGCAGGAGGGCTTGTATTGGAAAAGAAGAAGATTATTGAGGCGCTGAAGAAAGCCAGAGATGGCTCGAAAAAAAGGAACTTTACACAGAGCATAGACTTCATTATGAACCTTAGGAGTGTTGACATTAAGGCGGCAAAGCTTAGCGACTCTGTCCAGATGCCGTCCGGTCGGGGTAAGCCGGTCAAGATAGTTGCTATTGTTGATGGGGAAGGTGTTGGTCAGGCAAAATCCGCTGGCGCCGACCTGGTTATTTCAAGAAAACAGATTTCAGATTATGATAAGAGAAAGGCAAAAAAGCTGGCAAATGACTTTGACTGGTTTGTTGTTCAGGCCCACCTTATGCAGCCGTTTGCCTCTGCCTTTGGCGCCGCACTTGGCGCAAGGGGAAAGATGCCCTTTCCGAAAGATATTGTTCCCCCAAACAAGAACCCGGAGCCCACGATAAAGAGGCTGAAGAACAGCATAAGGCTCAGGGTAAAGAACAAGCCGGTAATCCACACGGCTGTTGGGACTGAAAGTATGAGCGACGAGGAGCTTGCTGAAAATGTCCTGAAGGTTTACGACAACGTCCTTCACAAGCTTGAGAAGGGAATCCACAGCGTTGGCGACCTTTATGTGAAAACCACCATGGGTACGGCGGTGAGGGTCTGATGGTCAAGAAGCAGGTAAAAATCGACAGGGTTGGTCCGGCAAAGAAGGCGAAGTTTGCCGCAGTTGATAGGCTGGCAAAGGAAATTGAAAAGAACAAAACCGTCATGGTTGTTGACCTGACAGGCATGCCGTCACATAACCTCTCACAGATTAGACGGGACCTCAGGGGAAAAGCCAAGTTCAAGATAACAAAGAAGACCATCATTGAGAAATCACTGGAAAAGGTGGGGCGAAAGGGGTTTGACAAGCTGGTAGAACTTGTTTCAAAGGCCCAGCCTGCCATAATTATCAGCAATGAGGACCCATTCAAGCTCTCAAGAGTCATCCTGAAGCACGTACGCCCTGCTCATGCAAAGGCGGGGAAAATCCCTGAGACAGATATTGTTGTGCTGAAGGGAGATACCGGTCTCCCGCCGGGGCCCGCAATCGGCGAGCTCCAGAAAGCAAACCTGCCGGCGCGGATTGAGAAGGGAAAGATAATCATTTCAAAGGACACTGTGATTGCAAAGGCTGGCGAACCGATTGCGAAGGAAGCTGCCGAGGCTCTTTTGAAGCTTGGCATGGAGCCATTCGAAGTGAAGCTAAATGTCCTTGCAGCTCTTGAGGACGGCCTGCTTTATCCGCAGGATGCGCTGTTCCTAGACGAGGCTACAGTTGTAAGCAACATTACAACCGCTGGCGGAGAAACCATGAACCTTGCAGTCTTCATCAGCTGGCCAGCAAAGGAGACAATTGAGCTTCTCCTTGGAAAGGCGAACCGGCAGGCAACCGCCATTGCGAAAGAAGCAGGGATTGAGACACCAGACACGGTTGGACTTACACTTGCTAATGCTCACGCTAAAGCATCTGCTTTAGCTGAAAAAGTAGGAGGCACGAAATAGATGGAATACGTATACGCAGCCCTCTTGCTTCACAAGGCTGGAAAGAAAGTTGACAACGCTTCACTGAAGAAAGTTCTTGAAGCCGCAGGAGCTAAGACAGACGAGGCCCGCATAAAGGCCCTTGTTTCAGCTCTTGAAGGAGTCAACATAGAAGATGCCATTAAGAAGGCAGCCGCCCCTGTTGCCGCAGCTCCAGCAGCTGCTCCGGCAGGCGGAGAAGCAAAGAAAGAGGAAAAATCCGAGGCTGACAAGGCTAAGGATGAAGAATCCGCAGGTGCGGGTCTGGCAGCTCTCTTCGGCTAAGAAGCCGGAGTTGCCACTTTTTCTTTTATTCATTACTATATCTTTTAAAGCCAGAGCCCCTTCTTTAGGCGATGGGCCAGAATGCGGGAAAAGTTTTCGCAAGTCTAAGGCGAAGCCTTGATGTGCAGAGGAAGAAGCGGGACGATTACAACCTTAAGGTCAAGGAATTGTCCGGAAGCATCAGGCTTCTCAGGGAGCAACAGGATTCCTTAAACGCCGAAGTGAGGAAACTCAAGGAACTGAGGAATTCGAAGCAGGAGGAAGTGAAACCTATTTCGGTTCGCGCGAATGCTCTCAGAAGCAAAATCGAGAAGGCAGGGGAAGGAAAGATGAGCCTTCTCCAGCTAAAGTCACTTGTTGAGAAACTGGAGTTTGATTATGAGACCAAACCAATGAGTTTCCAGAACGAGAAGAAAGCGGTCCAGAAGATAGAAAAGACAAAGAGGGCGCTTGAGAAAAGGGAAAGGCTTGAGACTGAGTTTAGAAACGTCAGGGATATTGAAAGGAAGATTAAGGCCCTCAAGGGTGAAGCGCAGGTGGCTCACGAAAAAATGATTGGGCTTGTCAAGCAGAGCGAGAAAGTTCATCAGGAGATGACAGGATACAGGAAGCAGCTCAAGAACCTGAGGGGAACGGCTGATGAGTCCCATAAACAGGTGATTGAGCTTTCAACCCGGCTGAAGGAGATGAGAAAGGAGCTCGCTGGGAAGAAGGACGCCGAATTAAAGCGGCTTTTCAAAACAAAAGCCAAGCTTGAGAGGGAGAGGGAAGGTGCCCTGAGAAGGAAAGCCGAGAAGATTGAGGCTGAGTTTAAGACAAGGAAGAGGTTCAACATAAGGGAGCTCCAGATTCTTCAGCACGTTGGGAAGGACACCCCGTTCATAAAGAGGAAACCTGCAAAGTCAAAAAAGAGATGAGCAGGTTCAGGTGGAAGTTGGCACAGCCACTGGTTCAAGAGTTCTTTCAAAGAGGTCCCTATAGACCCTCAGGTTGGCTCTTGCAGAATACTCAAGATATCCTATCAGGTCCATGTCGTGAATAATTCCTTCCTGAACATCTACCTGAACACGATGCCGACTTTGGCGAATTGTGCCTCCGTTCCCGTCTGAGACCTGTTCATAGTCCCCCACAATCCTGTAGGTGCGGTTTGAACCCTGAAAAATATAGACGCCATCCTTTCTGACATCTCCCCACCGGGTTACTTCAAAGCCCTTCATGAACAGCTCCTGCTGCTTCTCGTTGTAGCTGTCAAGTATTCGCCTTATTTCGACTGTCGGTAGGTTCTCCGTTCCATTGTCCTCATGATATGTCATAATTCCACCTTTAATTTTGGTATTACCTCGTAATACTTATTTAAGGCTTTCCGTTTTGCATAACAGGGCATTGCTGCCAAAAAAAGCTATGATTTTTAACCAAAAAGCCCCTATTCTTCCTATGAGCGGACTTATCAACAGGATTCAGCTGCCTACAAAATGCTCCACGTGCGGCAACAAGATGTTCCGTGCCCAATGGACAGAGTTTGGCGACAAGAGGGTGCACAGTGTCGACTATTGTGCATACTGCCAGAGAAAGCTTGACTGGAAGTTCACAAGAGGCTTCGAGGCCGAACGGGAAATCCACGGCATGACCTCGAAAATCTGGTTCCTCCTCGTCGGGGCGGCCCTAGTGATATCCATCCTCTACATTATCCAGACGGTCCCGGGAATCTTTGAGTGAAGTCACCAGACGGTTGTCAAGAAAGCCATATATTGAGACCGATTCTCCTTATCCAGCTATGAATGTTTATAGTGAAACCCTCAACCCGCAAGACTTAACTCCCAAGCTGTCAATGCTATGTTCAGAAATAACACGAGAACTCATTGGGGATGTAGTCGTTGGTGTGAAAGTGTATGGAAAGCATGGGCAGGAATTCTACAGCCCTCTTGCAGAGCCTATCCACAAGACAGGTCACATTAAAATGTTAAACATCTACGAACTTATGGCTGAGAAGATAGGGAAGATGGGCCAGAACATGACAGTCGAGATGGACAGGTCTGGGGGGATAAAGGTTGGACAAAAAACAAGGCTTGGCGGTGCCTTTGGTTATGCTGCTCAAGACGACGAGTCTGTCAATCCCGCAACAGGGGAGGTTATGCAGCTAAGCCGGAGCGGGCCTGCTGAAAGACCCCAAAGGGAAATTGGCGCTGAATCATTCAGTATGGCAAACTATGGTCCTAAAAAGAAAACTGATGACGACAGGAGAGAAAAATACCTCCAAGGCTCGTTCGGACTTCCAAAACCGTTGGAAAATGTCAAGAAGATGTCTGAGAAAGAAGTCGAAGACGAAGCTGCCGACGAGCTTAAATCCGAAATCCCGCTGGTTGGTGAAACCGTACTTGGCGGATATGGGCTAAACTTTGGCAGGCTGCCAATTTATGCTGAAGTTTAAAAAGTCCGGTTGCTTATTCTGAAGGATGGTCGTAGGTGACACAGAGATTGAAGTCAAGTTCCCGCTCACAGAAGAGCTCTTCTCAGAGGTGAAGGGGAAGCTGGAAAAATTGGCAAAGTCTTCCGGGAGCCGGAGAAATGTTGACACCTACTATACGCCGGCGCACCGCGATTTCCTGCGGGAAAAATATCCCTACGAATGGCTTTCCATTCGCCAGAGGGGCGACAAGACAATTGTCAACTACAAGCACTGGCACCCGGCCGGCGAGCCGATTAAGACACACTGTGATGAGTTTGAAACAGAGATTGCAAGCAAAGACCAGTTGGAAAAGTTGTTTGCCGCCCTTGACCTGAAGAAGCTGGTAACGGTTGATAAACAAAGGGAGACTTACATCTTTGAAGACAAGTTCGAAATCGTGCTTGACGTCGTCAAAGACCTCGGCCATTTCATCGAGATAGAAACCATGAAGCCGTTGGGAACGGTTGACGAGGCCCGCAGGCAGCTTTTTGAATTTGCAAAAAAGCTAGGTGTCGACACTTCAAAAGCAGACCAAAAGGGGTATCCAATGCTCCTTATCGAGAAGAAGGAGTTAGGATAGTGGTGCTGGGGGAGGGTCTACGACCTACTCCCACTCAATTGTTCCTGGCGGCTTGCTGGTTGTATCATAAAAGACCGCACTTATGCCATCTAGGTCCAATAGCTCGTCCTTGATTTCGCTGACAGTGTTGTGGGGGAGCCTTGCAAAATTTGCAGTCATTGCCCTCATTGAGTAGACTGGTCTGATAACTATGGATTCTCCTTTGTTATTCACATCAACAGGCAGGAGAACTGTCGGGCACTGCCACACCTCCCTCATAAGCCCTGCCTTATCAAGTCCGCCCATAACTATTGCATCGGCTTCCCTGAGGAGATCCATTCGGTCCTGTGTAATGTATGCCTCTTTCAACTCCATGGAATCTATCCGCTGTCCGGGAAGGAGATAGATTGCCCTGTTAATCCCTTCCACCTTATTCACAACATCCAATGAAAGTTCTGATAAGTTCTCCCAGTCCCATTCACCAGAGACAATTGCTGCATACTCGTAAGAGCGGCTGTCTCCTTTCACACCAACACTCCGGCAGGGGAGGATATCAAGTGAGTAGCTGGTTTGGTTGTCTACCAGGTATTCCTCAAGTCTTCCCTTCAATACTGTTAGGTCCTCACCATTGCCATCAGAACAGAGAGCTCTGATTCCCAAGCCGGGACCGGGATAGGGGTGTCTCCAGACGAATTTCTCAGAAAGGCCAAGTTCGGTACCCAACTCCCTTACCTCTGCTTTGTAAAGTTGATTTATCGGTTCAACAATCTTTCCATCCGAGATCATCTCCTTTATTATGTCGACCCGATTGTGGTGGATTTTTATTACAGCGGCATGCTTTGTGCCTCCGCTTTCTATCGTATCTGGATAGATTGTTCCTTGGGCAAGCAGCCAATCGTCAAGACCAAGATTCTTTATCTCATCATTTGCCACATCAATGAAGGTTGTTCCAATAATCTTTCTCTTTTCCTCGGGGCGATATTCACCTTTAAGCCTTTGAAGAAAGGTCTGCGAGGCATCAACCAACTTAAAGTTTGGTATGTGGCCTAGTGACTCAGCAACCTCTCTGCTTTCATTTTTTCTCATAAGGCCGTTGTCGATATGGAGGCAGTAAAGTTGGTCTTCTGGAATCGCTTCTGAAAGAAGTTTGACACAAACCGTTGAGTCAACCCCTCCACTTACAAGCAAAAGAACACTCTTGTCTCCAACGCGTTCCTTCAGTTCCCTTGTCTTTTGTTCTACATAATCTTTCATGTGCCAGCTTTTTTCACATCCGCAAATATCATATGCAAAGTTACCTAAAAGAAGGTCGCCTTTAGGTGTATCCACGACCTCGGGATGGAACTGAACCCCGTAGATGTTCCTGCTTTCATCGCCAATAGCTGAACATTGTGAGTTTTGTGTAGAACCTATTACCTCAAATCCGTCTGGGAGCTTGTCTACCCTGTCGCCATGACTCATCCACACTTGCTCGCTCTCTCCCCACCCCCCTAAGAGAGGGGAGTTGGTCTTTTTCTTTAGAACTGCCGGCCCATACTCCCTTTCATCTGAATGAACAACATCTCCACCAAGCTCTTGAGCTAGCTGTTGAAGCCCATAGCAGATGCCAAGGACGGGTTTTTTCAGCTGAAGAACCTGAGGGTCAAACTTGGGGCCGCCTTCCTCAAGAATACTTGCAGGGCCACCTGAAAGAATAATTCCCTTTACATTATCTCCAAGCCCTTCCATTTCCCCTGGCTGCACAAGTTCAGAATAAACCTTCAAAGCCCTTATTTTGGTTGCTATAAGATGGGCAACTTGCCCCCCATTATCTACAACTATGATTGTATCCTTCTGTTGTGACATGCCCCTTTTAGAATGGTTTCACTTTTAAGACTTGGTGCTGGGGGAGGGCTTCGCAACGCAGCTCCCAAGTTGTTTTCAACAACTGTGCCCAGATGCCAAAGGCATCAAGGGTTTAGAAAAAGCTACACCAAAAGCGTTTTCTTTGATAATGTCTAAACTTTCTTTTTTGAAAAGAAATAGTGCAAATAACGGAAGTCTCTAGATGCTATCGTCGCTTGCATCACATCCACACCAAGCAGAATCATTTATTGTTTTTTCGATGCCTCTCCTTTTAAGGCTATCAAAAAACCGCTTCATTTTAGCGAACTGAAAATAGTGCTCGCATTGCCCACATGTCCTTCCATCTCTTTCTATATTTACAGGATTGTGATTTTTCCTAAATTCACGATATTTCTCTCCTTCCCAAATCTGCTTTATGCTCTTTTCAAATATGTTCCCTATCTTGTTTTTCGCTCTTATTTTTTGGGTTTTCAAATCATCAGGATCATTGTCAAGATAATGGTAGGTACAAGGAAAAACATCGCCAAAGGAATCTATGAGCATGAACTGAGAGCATACATAGCAAGGAACTGGCTTTTCTTTGAAAAGCTTCAATGCAGGAAAACCGCTGCTAACTGCTTTAATGTCCAAGTCCCCTCTAATCAAGGGTTTAAAGTACTGAGAACCAAATATTTCAAGTTTCATGTTGTCCTTTTTCTTTCTTATCTCCAATATCTGTGACCTAAGTCCTTTCATCTCACTCTCAGAAAGACCCACATCGTCCTGACCATGAACCAGACCGAACCTAATGTAATCAACGCCGTTCTCCTCTGAAAATTTGACCGTCTCAAGCATGGTCTGCACATTGTCTTTTTGGGTAGTGAAATTTATTCCAACCCTTGACTTGTGGCCATTTTTTCTGTTCATGTCAACAGCAAATTTTAAACCTCTTGTAGCCAGTTTCCATGAACCCTTAACTCCCCTTATTCTTTCATAAAATTCGGGTATTGCACTGTCTATTGAAAATACAAATTTCGTATTGCCTTTTGAAAGTTTATCTGCCAGTTCTTCAGTCATCAAAGTGCCATTTGTAAAAAGTATGATATTCAGGCCGTTGGTCTGTATCTTATTAACTATTTCTGCGAAATCCTCTCTCAGCAGGGGCTCGCCTCCGGAAAGGAGGATATTTTGGCCTCCGAGCGTTTTTATTTCTAGAACTAACCTTTTTATTGTATTTATATCAAGATTGCTCCCTTGGTTTTTCCAGGCCCACCTCGAACACATCTTACATCTCATGTTACATTTGTTTGTTACCTCAATTTCAACAGTTCTAGGTCCCCAAAATTTGTATAATTCCCCGCGCTTTAACGATTCATAAATCTTAGGTATCTCAGTTGCTTCCACACACATACCTCAACTTTAATTCAATAGCGAGATTATTTCCTCAACGAGCTTCTTTGGGTCGGTTCCATAGATTATCTTAGGACCTGCCCCCCTCTGTTTGAAATACTTTTCTACCAAGTTTTTTACTTCATCAGCAACCCCGTCACTTCCACTTACTATTCCTATAGGTTTGCCTTCGTCATAAGCTATGGTAATCTCATTCAAAGTGCCAACATTTCCAGAGATAACTATAACCGCATCGCAGCTTCTCACAGTTATCACATTCCTTCCTTTGTAGCCAAAACCGGTATAGACAAATATATCAAAATATTTGGTGGGCAATTTGTATTGTTTTTCGTGCTCTTCGGCATCTTTGGCTGGTGATATGCACAGTGTCGTTCCGCCTTCTGACTTTGCCCCGATTGCAGCTTCATAGGCCAGCCCATCGGATCCTCCAGTTACCACTAAACATTTCATTTTTGCGATCTCTCGCCCTATGGTTCTTGAAACCTCTGCAAGCCTTTCTTTTTTTATCTCACCTGCAGACCCAAGGATCCCTATTTGATACATGTTTTTACCTATTTAAATGAAAAAAGGTGCCCCATTTTTTCTTTTTTTGTTCTCAATTCTCTCTCATTGTACTTGTTAAGCGTTGTTTCTAGGGGCACTCTTGTTGGATTAAATGCATTTTTCGTTAAGAAATCCAATCTCCTAGGATTGTTTGTAAGGATTCGCAACTTTTTGTCCATTTTTAAATCCATAATGATTTCCCCCACATCATCATAGTGTCTTGCATCTACATCTAGGCCAAGACTTTTGTGTGCGTCAACGGTATCAAACCCTTTTGTCTGCTCTTGCATGTATACGAGAATGTGGTTTCTCAGACCAACACCTCGACCGTGTTGATCAAGAGCATAAATAAAGACGCCGGCGCCGTTCTCTTCTATCTTATTTAGGGCCTCCTTAAGTTGCCACTCACAGTCACAAAGCTGAGAACTGTAAAGGTGCGCATATGTACAGGCAGACTCTATTCTAACCAGCGCATTTGGATTGCCACTTATTTCTCCATAAGTGAGAACATGATAGTTTTCCTTTGGAAATATGTACAAAAAAAGGTTAAAATCCTTAACTTTTCCAGATTTCAACGCTAATGGGAGCTTTATTGGCCCCAGTTTTTCAAAAGATGTAGTTGTTTTCATTAGATTCCCCTGGAAATTTTTACATGAATTAGTATTAATCTGTTTGCCTGTCATAATGTAATATAAACTCCAGACAAGCAGTATTTTCCATGGCTGAAGAATTGGAAGTAATAATCCCCTGCTACAACCATGAAACTTATCTAGATGCCTGTCTAGACTCAGTCCGCAAGTCGAACAAGAACGTCAAGGTAACAGTTGTTATAAGTGGGGAAAAAACTCTGCCAAAATTTGTTAGAAACTACGATAATGTTCGTTTTCTGAGATTTAAAAGAAGGCTTTTCCCATCCGAAGCACGCAATGTAGGACTATTCAAATCCCGTGCTAACTGGGTTATATTCTTTGATTCGGATTGTATCATCAAAAAAGATTTCCTCCCGGTTCTGAGAAGTTTATTGAATAAAGGTCTAGATCGAAAGGAAGTTGCCATAACGGGAAAGATAAGTGGTATCAAAGATTCTGTGTGGGCGGAGTATGAATCGGAAGTTGAGGCCGCGAAAGGTTACGACCACAAAATCAAAAACCGCACGTATTCAAAAATACTTCGTGGTGGGAATTTCGTTCTAAATAGGAAATTTTTAAAAAAAATAGGTGGTTTTGATACATCCCTGCCCAGCTCAGAAGACAGAGAACTTGGAGCGCGGATAAGCAGTCTCGGTAAAAAAATATTGCTTGAAGATAGGCTAGTTGTCTATCACAATTATTCGAGATCTCTTTTAAAAATATTAAAGCGGCACATTTGGCATGCTAAAGGGAACGCTATTTTATATGTAAAATATCCAGAAATTTTTAAAAAATCCTTCATAGATAGGTTAAAATTCATGTTCCGTATTGATCACTCGAAATCACTAAGAAGGGTGGTGACAAAATTCTTTTACTACTTTTGCGTTGGAGGATCATATTTGATATTCTTTTACCTCTTCTATCTTAAAGAAAAAGTCAAGAAGGTGATTCCATTAGAATAGCCGTAATCGCACCCCACCCAGACGATGAAACTATTGCGTGCGGAGGGATGATATCAAAAAACGTAAGAAAAGGGAACCAAATTTTAATTATACTCGTGACGTCAGGGGACACCTGCGGGGACCCCAAAATACGGGAACTTGAATCTCAAAAGGCTGCAAAGATCCTTGGCGTGAAGAACGTGAAGTTTATAAGAGAAAAAGAGGGATTCTCACCTATTTCGAAGAAACTAAAAGCCATAAAAAGTATGGTAGAAAAATTTAAGCCGGATGAGATATATCTACCGCATGAAAATGAGAAGGATGAAAACCATAAAAACACATTTAAGGCCATAAAATTGCTTTTGTCGAATTATTCTGCAAAGTTTTATGGTTATGAGATCTGGACTGCCATAAGAAGACCCACGTTGTATATTAAAATTGACGATGAAATCGAAAAAAAGAAGGCCGCTCTAAAAGAATATGGCTCACAGCTCAAAAAGATTGATTACATTGACCTTGCACTTTCTCTAAACAGATATCGAGGTTTAACTTCAAATAAAGGAAAGTTCTGCGAAGCTTTCGAAGAGATAAATTGGCTAAAATAGTTTATCAGTTTGTTCCTGTGAAACTTGGTGCTGGGGGAGGGATTTACAACGCAGCTCCCAAGTTGTTTTCAACAACTGGGCCCAGATGCCAAAGGCATCAAGGGTTTAGAAAAAGCTGCACCAAAAGCGTTTTTGGGGTTTCAAAAGACCTTTTTCTGAAAAAGGGATTTTGGTGCTGGGGGAGGGATTTGAACCCACGAATGCACTAAGCAACAGGACTCTGAATCCTGCCCCTTTGACCAGACTCGGAAACCCCAGCGTAAATAGGAAAGTTCGCTTTCAAGTTAAAAAACTAATGGCTATTCGGTTGGAACAAAGCCAAGCTTCTCTACCAGCTGCTTGCGCTGCTCTCGCTCCTCCTTGCTCTCGATTGCTTTCGCAGACAGCCCGTCGACAACGCCAACCACTGAATGGCCTAGGTCGGTCTCGGCTACCAGCACTTGGGCCGGGTTGGAGGTTGCAAGGTAGATGTTGGCAACGCAGGGATGGTGCTTCAGGTGATTCAGGACATGAATAGGGTAGGCCTCCCTGAGGAAAATGACAAAGACATGGCCGGCGCCTATTTTTAAACAGTACTCGGCTGCCATCTTTTTTAGCTCCTCATCATTGCCCTCGACCCTCACCAGCTTTGGCTTCGCCTCGTTCATCGCCACCCCGAACTTAATGTCTTTCGACGCTGAGTAGAGCAGGGTGTAGAACTCGTCTATTGTCTTAACGGTGAAATTGCCTTGGCCAACAACGCACTCAAGCCCTTCTTTTGTCGGCAGGTTGATTGTTTCGATTTCCATAACTGTTATAGGCCGGCCGCCTTTTTCAAAGCTTCTGCCCTGTCAGTCTTTTCCCAGGTGAAGTCCGGGTCGTTTCTCCCAAAGTGGCCGTAGGCTGCAGTCTTCTTGAAGATGGGTCTGCGAAGCTT
>JAUXGB010000065.1 GCA_030622515.1 Candidatus Altarchaeota archaeon | reverse complement strand
GCTCAGCTGTGTACCTCTCCTTCTCGAGGTGGCTGAGCGGTTCCTTCCTGTTCTTGAAAAGGGTTTCCTCAAGCTCGGTCAGCCTGAAGGAGAAGGGGCGGGCGTACTTTTGGCCTGAGTCGTCTTCCTTCTTTTTCTTTGCCGGGGTGGTGAGCTCTATGAACTTCATTATGAGGTTTTCAATAAAGTCCCCGCCCTGTTTTGCAGGCTTTCTCGCAGCCATAGGAAAGGTTTTATTTTGCAGGTAATTAAGGATTTTGGTTCGGATGAGATGGCTTGTTATCGCCTTGCTGCTGCTGTCGGCAGGGTGTGTCCAGTCGCACGGCTTCATGGTTGAGGATGGAAGGGCTAGCTGGCCCGCTGTAACCCCTGTCGAAAGCGAGTTTTCACTTATCAAGCAGGGGGAAGGCTTTACTACCTACCGTGTTGTCTTCGAAAACCTTGGCACAGATGTTGCAGGTCTTTATGTTGAGCCGGGGGAAATTAAGGCAGGAGCTGTTGTTATCCCCGGGGCATTGGTAAGGAAGGAGCAGGTCTCTGACTTGTACAGCCTGCTGGCGAGGGAAGGAATCGCCTGCCTTGTCCTTGACGTTCGGGGAACTGGGGAAACTCCTGGCGGCGAAACTGAAGCTGAGTCAATTAAGGCGTTCTCTGCTGGAAAGCCAAGCGAGCCGCACAAGGTTGTCTGGGACATTATTGCAGCAGAAAGAATATTGAGAGATAGGCTTGGCGGCAAGCAGGTGATAATTGCCGGGGAAAGCAATGGCGGACGGTTTGGAATCATCGCGGCAAGCCAGACAGGCGGAGGCGTTCTTGTAATTAGCACAGCCGGTTATGGCATGGGGCAGCCTTACGATGAGAGGACCTCTTTCTACAAGTCGATTGACCCTGACACTTACGCGTCGGCCGTTAGCCGACTAACGATGGTGCAGCCGAAGAGCGACCCTGCTATTCCCCTTTACAATGCCAAGAGAACGTTTTCCGTCTGCAAGGGGGAGAAGCGGTTCTGGGAAGTTGACGCTGATATTCACGGGTTCAACCCGGTTATGGAGGAAGAAGTTATCGAGGCTGTTGAATTCCTTTTAGGCTAGCTCGCAGCCGGTAAGCTGGCTTAGCTCTTCAATGCTTTTCTCCCCGACAAGGATTTCACCATTGATTTTCCAGGCGGGGATGTGCCGGATGTTTTCCTCAATGCATTTCTGGCGTCCGTCACTATCACAGAGATAGTGGGTAAGCTTGCTTATGGAAGAACCAAAGAGGGCTTTCTGGGATGCGCAGTGGGGGCAGGTCGCTGTGGTGTAAAGCTCGACACCTTGAGCTGTCAGGCATTGGGCAAATCCCTCAACACCCTCCGGTGCTGGCCTGTGCATTGATATTGCCAGATAAGCAAGAGCTATTGCCATGAGAACTACAATAATGTTTGTCGGTGTCAGGTATTTTTTCATGTGCAGGCCTCTCTTACACAGTTGCAGTCCCCGCTGCAGGACCTCCAGTCGCCGGTGCAGAGATTTAGGTCAACGCCGCAGTCGCAAGCCTCGTCGTAAGGCGTGGCCGCAGGCGTGAAGATGCATTCCTCATCTCCAAGCCCGTTGCAGTTGCCGTAGACTGCAAGGTTGTAGACTGATGTTGCTGTGACAAAGAGGGATACGAACATGATTATTGTGAAGGTCCAGGAGAGGAGCTCGAAGTGGGTCTTCACTGCCTTTGCCGCACGGGGTGATTTCACCAGCAGCTTGCCAACTATCTTTGCCCTCATCCTCTGGTCAAAGCCTGTCGTGCAGGGCCTCAGGGTTGCCCGGCGGAAAACGCAGTCGAAAGCCTCAATCGCAAGCTTCCTGTACTGGAGGGAGAAGACGCCGAGGACGGAGAAGACGACAAGGGCGATGATGCATATCATAGTGCCGTTATCTATGTGGTGTTTAAATTTCTTTTGAGTTGCTCGGTGATTTTGTTCAAATCGGCTGAAAATTGGGTATTTAGGAGGAGTTTCGTGCTCCCGACTGCCTGTTCAAAAGAGGAGTCTGTCCTTATGTCCTTGCCAAGGTTCTCAATGGTTGCCACAACCTTCAGGCCCATTTCCTCGATAAGGTTTTTGTTTTTCTCAACGGTTGCTTTTGAAAGTTTTGACGGGGTTGTAATGAGGATAAACTCTGGCTTGAGCAGCTTTGCAACGTCGAGGAAGGTGTCACTTGTTCCGGGGGGCATGTCAAGTATCAGGTAGTCGAGCTTTCCCCAGAGCGTTACTGCCAAAAGTTCTTTGATTGAGTTGGAAAGCTCGCTGCCGCGGAGGGGGTTGGCCTCTTTCGAGTAATAGGCAACCGACATCAGCTTGATGCCTGCGACTTTCGGGGGGATTACCCCTTTGTCCTCTTTCGGGAACTCGCTCGTGTCCGCACCAAGAATCAGGTGGGGGGTTGGGCCGCAAAAGTCAAGGTCAAGAAGGCCGACGGCTCGGCCTTGGGAGGCCAGCTTTAATGCAAGAACTGATGCGACAGAACTTTTGCCTACGCCACCCTTGCCGCCAGCTACCGCAATTAATCTCTTAACTCCTTTGATTCTTTCGCCAATTATGTCCAGCCTTGGGTCCATTATTCTACCTCGATTTTTTCAACCCAGACACCGCGCCCCTCAACCACTGTGAAATCAGGGCTTCCACACTGCGGGCAGCCAATGTAGGTGTGGGCCAGTTCGGGAACGAAGTGGATTGATTCGGCTTCCCTTTCGCTGAGCTCTCCCTTTGAAAACAGCCACTCTTTATTGCAGTTGTTGCACCTTAATTTTGCAGGGACTCTCTTTATTGAAAAGGTTGCCTTAAGTTTTTCAAGTTTTGCAAATTCCTTTAGGCCGAGCCTGAATATTTCCTCGTCGACCTGCTGCAGTTCGCCAAGAGCTATTGTTATCTTTAGGCGGGATTTTGGTCTTTGCTTGAGCGCCGTGAAGATAACTGATTGTGCGAGTGCCCACTCATGCATTAGCTCCACCTCAGGGCTGTAACAGGGTCCATGTTTGCCGCGTTCCGTGCCGGAAGGAAGCCAGACAGGCAGCCAATAATGAAGGCAAAGCCGATTGAGAAGGCTATGAGCTCAGGACCGAAGACAACCTGAAGGTATGTTGTTCCAAGGTACTGTGTTGCGACTATTTCAACAAGCTTACCCACGCCCATTCCAATGAGTACACCGATGAGCCCTCCCCCGGCACCCATCATGCCGGCTTCGACGAGGAACATTGAGAGGATGTGGTTGTTTGTTGCGCCGATTGCCTTGAGTATTCCTATCTCCTTGGTTCGCTCGAGAACAGAGGTGTACATCGAGTTCATAATGCCGATTCCCCCAACCACGAGGGAGATGGCTGCCACGCCTACGAGGATGACTTGGACTATTCCCATGACAGAGTTTATCCTCTCAATCATCTGCTTTGAGGTGAAGACTTGAAAGTCCTTGTCGCCGCGGCTGTCCTCAAGCCTGTCCTCAATCTTTTCGACAACCGATTCAAGATTCTGTCCTTTTTTTGGAATAGCCATAATGGTGTCGTAGTCGTCCCTGTCAAACATGGTCTTTGCGTCTTCAAGAGGGATTGTAAGCTGGCCATCCCTCTGCTGGAATCCCACCTCTTCGAGAATTCCGATTATCTTGAATTTCTGGCCCTCTATTTCCACGTTT
>JAUXGB010000023.1 GCA_030622515.1 Candidatus Altarchaeota archaeon | reverse complement strand
TCTAGCAGCCTTCTTCGAAGTATGTAGCTGAGTATATAGGTTGGTGAAAATCGGCACTAAGGTTGTCCCAATTCGATAAAAACTCGTCCTGAAAATCGGCAAAGCCTGAAAAAGCTGATGCCGCTTAGGCTACATTGGGGAAAGTTTTTTAAGAAAGTTTGGCAGCCTAGTTTTGGTGTCTATTTTGAGGAAAGAAATTGCATTTTTGGTTTTGGCTGGTCTCCTGCTTGTCCCCGCACTTTCGCAGGATTTTTCCATCGGGCAGGTTAGGGAGCAGGGTATTGGGCAGGAGTTGCCCGGGCCGCTTGCTGCCTTTTATGGCGACGAGGTAATCAACTGCTACATAGGCGGTGAGTTTGTCTTGGCAATCAGGACTGAAGACGGGAAGGTCGCCGCTGTCTATGATGGGGAGCAGAGCGACAACACACTTACAGTCAAGGTGAAGAACCGGGACGTCATTGAGAATGTTGCTTCATCGGAAAAACCAATCCGCGCCTTTGACGAGGAAAAGTCAAAAGGCAATATTGTTATCGAAGCAAGAAGCTTTTTCGGCGGCGTGAAGCTCTTCCTGATGAATATCGGGCTAAGCCTGTTCGGGATTTTCGGAGGCTAGAACGGCCCCTGCATGTAGGATGGCAGCTCGTCAACCGCTTCCCAGTTCTTGACCTCGCCCTCGATGTCGAGAACAACTTTGTATTTTGCACCAAACTTGTCCTTGGCGTAGATTATCCAAGTCTTGAACTCCTTCTCGCTGGCGACTATCTGGAGATTCTTTTTCCTTGTCGAGCGCTTCAGGGTCTTCAGGGCGATTTTTTCAGCTTCTTCCAGCTTGATTCCCTTCCGGACACGGGTGATGTACTCGCGTCGCTCTTCCTCAAGGAAGGTTGCCTGCCTCTTGGCAGTGAGCTGGTAAAGCCAGTCAAGGATTATGGCAGCTACCCCTACCACAACAAGCCACCACGAGATTTTCGTAAGAAGCTCAATGTCGGTGGAAATAAAGTCGTTGAGCTTGAAATAGACAAGGGCGAAGAGGACGGCGCCAATGACAATCAGGGAGCCGCCAAATCCCTGTCCACCGGTGGCCTTCAGGTAAGCCAAATACTTCCTTACCCTTATGCTTCCATAAAAAATCAAAAACGCTATGGCAATAATTGCCCAAGTTTCGATTGGTATCCCAAGTGGAAGTGCCATACTAAATACTTCGCACAACTAGTCTATAATAGTATGCCTCTCCGGCAGTGGCAGAATCCCTTGTTATTTTCAAAACATCGCCCGGCCTTGCGGCTATCTTAAGGCACATCGCATCGGTGTCCATTATTCTCGGGAGGTTGGTTAGCTTGCAGTGGAACTGCTTGAGGGCTGACTCAATGTCTTTTTTCTTCATAATCTCATGCTTCGGCACAAGGGCGTGAGCGGTGATGTCTGCAGAGCTGCCTTTCAGCTCAGCGTAGAACCCCCTTATATCAGAGCCACTCACCTTTTTTAGAATCGCCCTGACCACGGAAGCTTTCTTCTTTTTCTTCGTGTCAAGCTTCTTCCGCTTTGCAAGCTCAAGCAGCTCCTTGAACCTGAGCTTCTTGAGAAGATATTCCGGTTTGTCCTCAGCCATGCCTTACCTTCCTCTCAAGTCTTCTTAAAGCTTGCGATACGGCAGATACCACGTCGAAAGCGGTTGATTCAGCCATTATCGCCTTTTTTCCTCTTCCTGCAGCAACCTTTGCCTCAAATTTGCTGTGCCCCATCTTCTTCAGCTTGACATCCACCCGGCCGCTTCCCAATTTTCTTCCTATCTTTTCGATATAACCAACAATTAGCTGCTTCAAAGTTTCAAGCTCGAATGATTCGATGCCGCGGGTTCCAGAAATGGAAACCAGAATTCCCTCCTCAGGCTTGCCAACCATCAGCTTAATGATTTGCTTTCGTGAAACAAGACCGATCGGCTTTCCGTTCCCGGCAACAGGAATCAATCTTATATTGTAGCGAATCATCTTGGCGACAACCTTGTTCAGGTCGGTTGACGGTGAAACAGTTTCAACATGGGATGTCATGCAGTTGGTCACTCTGGCATTGAGCAGACTTGTCTTGTAGCTGCCAAAGGCACCGCGGCGCTGCTTCTTTCGCGGGACATTCTTCCTCAGGATGTCGGAAGACGTTACCATTCCTAAAAGTTTGCCCTTCCTGTTCAGAACGAGAAGACGGGAGATGCCGTGGTTTTTCATGACAGCCCTTGCGTGGGCTATGGTATCGTCCTCGTAGACAAACTTTGGATTCGCTGTCATAATGTCGCCAGCGGTCATGCCGCGCGAGGAGAACTGCTTAAGGATATCCTCAATGGCGACCCGCCCCTTGAGCTTGTTTTTTTCAACAACCGGGACGCTTTCTATCCCGACCTGAAGCATGTGCTTTATCGCCTTGTCAATTTCGTCATCCATCCCGAGAACTGGTGGCCTGAAAATAAATGTCTTGATTTTCGTTGATTCAGGGTTTGAAACTGCGTCAAGAAGGCTGTGGTGGGTTACCATGCCGTGGAACTTGCCTTTCCTCAAAAGAAACATGTCCCGCACCCTCTCGCGGGCCATCTTGTTAACTGTCCGTGAGACAGTTTCATCCTCTTCAATAATAATGGGTTTTCTGAGAATTTCTCCAACCTTCATTCCAATCACTCTCGAGCTAAACTCCGCACTTGGTTTTTTAAAGCTTTGCCAAACTTTTGACCATGTAGGCGCCATTAAGGGAGTAACCGAACTTCCTGTAGTACTCTCTCGCTCCGACCCCGCTGGTAACTGCCAACTTGCTGAAACCGGCTTCGGCGGCAAGACTTTCCGCCCCGGCCAGAAGCTTTTTACCATAGCCCCGGTGCTGGCCGCTTGCGCCTGTCGACAGCGCCCCCAGCTTCAGCGAAGCGCCGTAGACGTGAAGCTCACGAACAATGGCAGCCTGCTGCAGCTCTGGCCGCCAAGGACTCTCCGGCAGGCGAAGCCGGAGGAGGGCGACCAGCAGGTCGTGCTTGGTCTCGTCAAACGTCAGAAAGAATTCCCTGCCGCCGGCTGTCTTGAGCTCGAGCTTGTTAAGCTTGACAGAGTCCCAGTCAGGCTTGATGCCTCTCTTGTAAGCATTGAGACCGACCTCCCTGCACCTTATGCAGTTGCACCTCCAGTTCAGCTTCTTCATGTAGCTTTGGACCAGTTGCCGAAGATGGGTCTTGTTTGGTCCTGCCTGAATAACTGTCGAGGGTATGTCCCTCATCACCCTCTTGAGCCTGACAAAGCGGGGGACAGTTTTCTTGACCTGTGCAATAAGGTTGACGGTTTCATCCATTGTTGGCGGTTTGTACTTTCCGCTTTTCCAGAGCCGATAGAGTTTCGTTCCCTTCAGGACCTCGGTCGGGTAAATCTTCAGCTCGTCTGGCTGGAAGCTGCTGTCGTTGAACAGCCTTCTGAATGAGTCTATGTCGTCATCGGAGGTCGCGCCCGGCAAAAACGGCATCATGTGGGCAACAACCTTTAGGCCTGCGTCCTTCAAAAACCTAAAGGCGTCCGCTGTCTGCCTGACTGTGTGGCCGCGTTCCATCCTTTCCAGAACGCTATCGACTGTGGACTGGACGCCAAGCTCGACCCGGGTTGTCCCATAGGAAAGCATCAAATCGATTTGCTGCGGCAAACAGTAGTCTGGCCGGGTCTCGACTGTCAGGCCAACAATCCGCCGCTGAGCAGTTTCATTATGCTTCATCGCCGCCGCGATTGAGGGCGCCCTGAACCCGTTTGCCCCGTCATAGCATCCCTTTGCAAATTCCAACTGGTAGGCTGTTTCCCTTGCTGGGAAGGTGCCCCCCATAATGATTAGTTCAACCTTGTCTGTCGGGTGGCCAATCTGCTCCAGCTGGCTGAGGCGGCTTTTTGTCTGGTCAAAGGGGTTGTAGTTGTGCTGGATGCCGCGTCGTGCAGCAGGCTCAAGCCCTGTGTAAGATTGGGGCGTATCACCGAATGGTGAATCGAGGCCGCCGGGACAGGTGATGCATTTTCCGTGGGGGCACTTGGCTGGAGAAGTCATTACGGCGACAACTGTTACGCCTGAGAGCGTTCGGATTGGTTTCCTTCTCAGGAGCGGCAACAGCTTCGGCTTCTCTTCAGGTGTGAGAATGGCGAGGATGTCTGAGTTGCGTGGCGGGTCGACGCTGAACTCTTCTGAAAACTGCATTTTTGCCTTGCTGAGCTTGGCCCCGGCAAGCAAGGCGTCGGCTATTTTCCTGCACAGCTCTTTGTTCATAGTTAAACCCCTGCCGCAGCCTTCTTAAAGAATGCGGATTCCTAAGGGGTGTGGAAGTCATTGTTGAGAATCTCGAAAGCCTTTCTGACTGGGTAATGCTTGAGTACAGGAACATCTCCGGGATTGTTGGGAAGGCTCGCCTGACATTTACAAACTGCCTTGAAAAGGGACTTGAGGGGTTGGGAAAAATCGAGGCGAAGAGTGTTAACCAGCTGAGGCCAGCCGGCTTTATCGTCCTTGACCCCTCTGCCAAGCGGGAGCTGAAACCTGAGGATTTTGAAAAGTTTCGTGGAATAATTGTTGGCGGCATCTGCGGCGATGTCCCGCCACAGGCCCGGACAAGCGAACTGATAACCTTCCCGGCGGAAAGGAGGAACATTGGCAGCGGCCAGTTCACCACTGACAATGCCGTTCTTGTCGCAAAACTCATATCGCTTGGCACTAGGCTAAGCGAAATCGGGTTTGTTGACGGGATTGAGATTTGGCTGAACGAGATTGAGAGCGTCAGGCTTGAATTCCGGTACCCGGTGATAGATGGAAAGCCTATGATAACGCCGGGGCTTAAGGAACTGTTGATGGGGAAGGAAAGGTTCTAGATTGCTTTTCTAAACTTCTCAAAAAGCGGCTTGAGCTTCACCAGTTTCCCGTTTCTCAAAAGTATGTGTCCCGGCTTGACAGTCTTGTCAACAACTGAGGATGTGTCTGTCCAGCTGAATGGGCCGATTATCCGCCCGGGAAGAATTGAGCAGTTTACCCCAAGCTTTGAATGGTCGCCAATAATTGCGCCAAGCTTGTATCTCCTTGAGTTGGTAAGTCTTCCATTCACTTCGACCATTATGCCTGATTTATCATGCTTGAGGTTTGCCACTTTCGAGCCTGCGCCAAAGTTAGAGCCCTCGCCAATAATTGAATCGCCAAGATAGGTGAAATGCTTTGCACTGACATTGTCAAAGATGACTGAGTTCTTCACTTCAACCCGTCCAAGCTTGCAGTTGTTCCCTATACTTGTGGATGAGTGGATGTAGGCAAAAGGTCCTATCTCGCAGTTTTCCCCTATGTAGACAGGGCCCTTGATGTAAGAGCCGGCCCTGATGACTGTCCCTTTGCCAATGCAGACCTCGCCAACAACTGTTGCGCCCCTCTCGACAGTTCCTTCCTGCCTTGGGGAAACCTTAGGGAGGAGTACGGAATTTACCTCAAGGACATTCCAGAGGTTGCTCATTGACTGCCAGTATCCCTTCATCTTGTAGAGCTTTAGGGTCCCCTCCTTAATGCAAGCCTTGAGGGCCTCCGTGACCTCGATTTCCCCCCTCAGCAGGGAGGTCCTTACGCCCTTCAGTTTCTTGAAAATGTCAGGCGTGAACCTATAGAGGCCTGTGTTTACAAAGTTGCTTTTCGGCTTTGCCGGTTTTTCCTCAAGGGAAATTATCTTGTCTTCCTTGATTTCGAAAACACCAAAGCCCTTCGGGTCGTCAATGTATTTTGCCGCGGCAACAGTTGAGCTGGTTGGGTAGTTTGCGATGGCCCCTATGTCTTTTGGATGGTAGATGTCGTCGCCGTTGATGCCAATGAATTCGCTCTCCCCGACAAGCTGCTGGGCCTGAAGAAAGGCGTGGCCCGTTCCTTTCTGCTTTTCTTGGGTGCAGTAATCTATCTTAAGCCCGAACTTTTTCCCGTCACCAAAATAGGATTTGACGTAGTCTCCCTTGTAGCCAACAACCAGAATAATCTCGTCAATTCCCGCCTTCTTTATGTTTTCAAGAAGGTGATGAAGCATTGGCTTCCCGGCAAGGGGAATCATGTGCTTCGGTCTTGTGTAGGAAAAAGGCCTGAGCCTTGTACCGCTCCCAGCAACAAGCACGACTGCTTTCATTTTCCCGTCTCCTCCCTAACTATCCTGACTGCCATTCTTAAAGCTTCCCCCGTCTTATCCGCCGTTTTCCCCTGGGCAGTTATCCTGATAATTGGCTCGGTGCCGGATGGCCTGATTAGGAACCAGCCGTAGGACAGTTCGGCGCGGATGCCGTCAAGGGTCAGGAGAGAGAGGGGCTTAAGCTCATTAACCCTTGCCAGGATTTTTTTCATCGCCGCATACCTGCCTTTGCAGGAAACCCTGCCCCGGGCGATTGGGAACCTGTCGACCGTCCTGAGCTTGAAGTAGAAATCCTGATTCTGTATCTTCTCGGCAATCTTGGCTGCTGAGTAAATTCCGTCGGGTGCCAAGTGCAGGTCTGGCCAGAAGAAAGTCCCTGCGGCAGCCTCGCCGCCAAAGGATGCCTTGCGGTCGCGAAGCGCGTTTGAAACGTAGACGTCGCCAACAGGCACAAGATGGATGCTTGGCGCTGCGCTGGCAACCGAAGAGGATGCGTCAACTATTGAGACAACCTCGCCACGAACATAGGAGGAAAGGGCTGCCATCAGGTCGTCACCGGAAACCGGCTTGCCGTTCTTGTCAAAGAGGAATACCCTGTCTGCGTCCCCGTCAAAGAGGAAGCCGGCTTCGCTTTTCGAGTCGACAACTTCCTTGCCTGTCTTTTTCAAGTCCCCTATCTTTGTCCAGTCGCCAAGGGCGGGAATCCTGTCAGCCTTTGGCGGTTGGTAAGTGCCGTCAGGCGTTGAGTTAAGTTTGATAACCTCGCAGCCAAGGGCCTTGAACAACTTTGGCGCAACGGCGCAAGCTGCACCGTGGTTGCAGTCGACAACCACCTTCATGTCAAGCTTTGGGATTCTTTTCTTTACCGCGTTGATGTAATCGTCGACAAAAGTCCCGCTTTCAACTATCTCCCCAATCTTGCCCCCTCTTTTCTCAAGGGCTTTTTCCAGTTCCCCTTCCTGCAGCTTTGAAAATCCAGAGCCGTCCGGGTTCCAGAACTTGAACCCGTTGTAGTTTGGAGGGTTGTGGGAGGCTGTTACCATGCAGCCGGCATCCTGCTCACGTGTTGCCCATGCGAGGACTGGCGTTGGGACAAAGCCGCCGAAGGTTACCTGAGCTCCGGTCGATGCTGCGCCTGCGCAGAAGGCTCTGGCGAGCAGCGGCGATGAGAGCCTGTGGTCGTGGCCGACAGCTATTTTCTGGTAGCGGGAGCCGAGGGCTGCGCCAAGCCGGACCGCTAGGGCAGCGTTAATCTTCTCGCCGTAAATTCCCCTCACCCCGCTTGTGCCAAACAGGCTCATAAGCCTCTCTAAAATGACGGCTTTTTATGCGTTTAGCTCGAAGTTGAGAGCCTCGCCGAGGAGCTTTGGCAACTCCTCAATTTTCACCCTGTCCTGCTTGCCAGTGTCCCGATGCCTTAAGGTGACTGTGTTGTCCTTGGCTGTATCATAGTCGATTGTTATGCAGAAAGGGGTTCCAATCTCGTCAGCCCTTGCGTACCTCTTCCCTATCGAACCTGTCTTGTCGTAGAAAACATCAAATCCTTTTTCAAGAAGATTTTTTGTGACCTCGAGCGCCTTCTCCGGCTGCCCGTCCTTTCTCATCAGGGGGAAGACAGCTGAGATGTAGGGAGCAATCACCGGCGGCAGCTGGAGCCACTCCCAGTCTTTTTCCTTTGTCTTTGGCCTGTAAGCCGCTTCAAGAATCATGTAGAACGGCCTGTCAACCCCCCAGGAAGGTTCGATGACATGGGGAATGATTTTCCCGTTCTCGAACATGGCTTCCATCTTCTTCCCGGAAAGCTTTGCATGCTCCGAAAGGTCGTGGTCTGTTCTGTAGGCAGTTCCAAGGGCTTCTTTCCAGCCGAATGAAGTTTTCACTTCAAGGTCAAAGTTTGATTTTGAGTAAAATGGGGTTTCGTCTTTTGGAAGATGCTTCATCCTCATGTTCTTCCTTGGGATGCCGAGGGCGGAATAGAAAAGCCATGCCTTCCCAACCCAGTAGGCAAGGTACTGGTTTGGTGCTATCTTCTGCCTGACCATCTCTTCAGGCGTGGTTTCCACTTCCTTCCCGTCCTGCTTGACAAGGCGGAGCTTCACGTCCTTGATTTCATTCCAGTTGGGGTGGCTGTCAAGCTGGTCTGGTGAAAGGAATATCTCAATTTCCATCTGGGTGAACTCCCTCATCCGGATTAAGAAATTGCGCGGGGAGATTTCATTCCTAAAAGCCCTGCCTACTTGGCCAACGCCAAGGGGAAGCTTCTCCCTCGTAACAGAGAAGAGTCTCGGGAAGTTTATGAATATGGACTGGGCTGTTTCAGGCCGGAGGTAAGCTCGTGTCCCTTCGCTGGTTCCTGCCCTGACGTCAAACATTGTGTGGAAAAGCTCGACCTTGCTCAGCTTCCCCCCGCAGTTTGGGCATTTTACTTTTTCAAGCTTTTTTGTAAGCTGGTTCGCATCGAGTCCTTCAACCCGCTGGCCGGTGGCTTCCTCAACAAGGTGGTCTGCCCTGAAAGAATTTTTGCATTTTGAACATCTGGTTAAGGGGTCTGTAAAGCTTTTCACATGACCGGACGCCTTGAGGACTTCTTCCCTGAGAATGTTTGCCCCGTCAATTTCAACATAGCCTTCCTTCCTGATGCAGTGGTGGCGCCAGAGGGAGATTAGTTTGTTTTTCATCAGGGTGCCGACAGGACCGTAATCATAGAAGCCTGCGAGGCCTCCGTAAATCTCACTGCTTGGCATTACAAAGCCCCTCCTTAAGGCAAGCTCAACAACAGGATTTCTGTCATCCATGACCTATCTATTCCGTTACTCTTTAAAAAAGGAAGTGGTTGTCAATAGCGTGAAGAACGCTGCCTTCCTGCTTTTTGCTGTTGGCCTATTAACAATCTACTTTGTTTCGCAGTCTGTTGAGCCGGTGCCTCTGCTGCTTGGGCAGCTCGAGGAAAACGCCGGGAGGGTTGTCAAAGTCGAAGGGGAGGTTGTCTCGATTGCCAGCGGGCAGCATTCTTTTATCGAGCTGGACGACGGGATTTCCCGCGGGAAAATCATCTTTTTCAACCGGGAGGTTCCTTCAAGCGAAGGTGACTGGCTCTGTGTTGTTGGCAAGGTTTCCCTCTACAAGGGTGAGGTTGAGGTCATAGGTGAGGAGTTATGCTAAACTATATTGCTGGTTTTCTCTTCGGCATTTTCTCAGGCCTGATTCCCGGCATCCACCCCAACACTGTCTCGTCTGTTGTCGCCGAGGTCCTGCCTGCGAGCGGCATCGAGCTTGCCATTTTCCTCGCCCTTGTCTATGTTGTCAACTCTGTTGCTGAGTTTATTCCATCAATCTTCCTCTCCGCTCCGAGTGAGGCGACAAGCTTGTCGCTGCTGCCGGGACACAAGATGCTGCTGAAAGGGAAAGGACTGCAAGCTCTCAATCTCGCATTTCACGGGGCTGCTGTTGGCAGCTTCTTCTTCGTTATCTTTTTCATCCCAACCCTGTTCCTGATTAAGCCGATTCTCAAGTTCGCCTCAAAGTTCATGTTCTGGCTTCTTCTCCTGATTGTCGGGAATGCCATCCTTAAGGAAAGGAAAAAACTTTTGGCAACTGCCATCTTCCTGCTGGCCGGGACACTTGGCATCCTTTCCGGGAAGCTGCCGTTAGGCAGTGACGCCCTCCTTTTCGCTCTCCTAACAGGAGGGTTTGGTATTTCAACGATAGCTATAAGCTTGATGAGGGATGAAAAAATTCCCAAGCAGGAGGAAAATGCAGGCAAGCCTGCTACGAAGATTGTCTGGCCGGCCCTGGCAGGAACCTTTGGCGGCCTGCTGGTCGGGACCCTTCCTGCTGTCAGCCCCTCCCAAGCAATTTACCTCCTGTCGTCAGCCTTCTCAATCTCTGGCGAAGGCTTCCTTACCGCCCTCGGTGCCGTGACAGCAACAAGCTTCCTCTTCTCGCTGGTAACCCTTTACGCCTCCGGGAGGGCGAGGAACGGGACAGCTGTCCTTATTGCCAAGGTAGTCTCGCTTGATTTGTTTTCACTGTTGCTCCTGCTTGCGGTCAGCCTGATTGGATTGCTTGCCACTATCTTGATTCTCAAAAAACTTTCCGGCAGGATAATTAAACTTTTTTCAAAGCTTGACTACTTCAACCTTAACATCTCAATTCTCCTCTTCCTCCTGCTTTTAATCAACTTCTGGATTGGGCCACTTGGCCTGCTTGTAAGCCTGACAGCTTCTTCCCTTGGTGCGTTCTGCCAGCTGTCCGGGGTTAAACGAACCAACCTGATGGGAATGCTTTTATTGCCGACCATGCTTTTTTATCTGGGATTGTAGATGACAGAGGAAATTGAACCACAGGAGATGTTTAAGAAGAGGAAGGAAATTGGGGACCACTTCAAGAAGAAGAGGGAAGAGCTGAACAAGTACAAGCTTGAGGGGCTTAGCGGGGCCTTCGCAAAGGGGAGACTACTTTCAATAATCGCAAGCCATGAGAGGGAAGCACTTGAGGAAGCGGAGGATAACCACTGGCAGAATGTTGAGGGGATTCTTTCCAAGTGCGACAAGGAGATTGATAATGAGCTTGAGCCATTCATATCACGACTTGATATCGGGGGGTTGAAGAAGGAATGAAAATGATTACCCTGCCCGGGCGAAACGAGAGTTCGAACGTCTACATACTTGTTGGCAGGCCAATCACCCTGATTGATACGGGTTGCGATGAGAGGATTATTCCGAGGATGATGAAGCTGGGTCTGAGGCCTGAGATGGTTGGGAGGATAATCAACACCCACTGCCATTACGACCACATCTTCTGCAACGAGCTGTTTACCGAGGCGGAAGTTATGATTCACGAGAAAGATGCCCGGGCTGTCGAGGAGATGAATGCCGAAGTGACGCTTGCAGCGGAGAGGCGGTCTGAAGTCCTCCCAAAGGTGGATAAGAGGCTTAGCGAGGGGGATGAAATCAGGATAGGAAAGGAGGTCATTACGGTAATCCACACGCCCGGCCACACGGCAGGCAGCATCTGCCTTTTGACAGAGAACGGCGAGCTGTTTACCGGGGACACACTCTTCCGCGACGGCATCGGCAGGACTGATTTCCCAACTGGAAACAAAAAAGATATGGTCAGGTCCCTGAAAAAATTAATTTCAATCAACTTTAATGAGATTTATCCGGGCCACGGCCTGATAGCAAGCAAGCAAGACGTTGAGAAGTACTTCGGGATGTCACCGCCTGAAAGAGATGTTGTTTAGACGAAAGGAATTATGTCAAGAACCTGCTTGGCGTTGTCGAAAATGTAATCCGGCTGTGCCTCAACTATCCCTGTCTTCACAGGCCATGACCACGAGGTCTTGTTGTAGATTATTGCAACTTTTGTCCCAACCTTCCTCGCAAGCTCGACATCCCTGACTGTGTCGCCTATGTAGAGGATGCGGTCGGGGAAGATTTTCCACCTGTCAAAAAGATACCTAAAGCGGTCTTCCTTCGAGTTGGTGGCTTTTTCTTTTGGCAAAACATAGTCGAAAATTTCAGGAATCCCAAGACGGTGGAAAACCTCGCTGACAAAGTCAGGGTGGGAATCCGTTACCACCGCGATTGGCAGCCCCCTGTTCTTCAGGGAATACGCGAGCTCGAGGCCGTCCCTAATCAGGACAACCTTTTTGACAGACTGCGGCTTGCTAAGAACGTTCTTTAACCCCTTCTTGAGGTGGGAGATTGTCCCGTCAGAGAGCTTTGGGTAAAGCTGCTGTATTATCCCCGGCCGGTTTTTCTCAAGGACCTTCTCAAGCAGTTTCCTGTCAAGGTCAAACCCGTACTTCTCGGCAGTCTTGAGGTAGGCATAGCTGTAGGCCTCTTTTGAGTTGGTTATGACGCCGTCAAGGTCGAAGATGAAGGCTTGGTGCGGCATAGTTAGAAGGATTGAGTTCGGGATAAATGGTTTTCTCTGGACAATAACCATTATTTAGCTGAGCAGCTTCTTCTCCCTATGAAGAGGTTTTTGGTGCTGTTCCTGCTTCTGACGGTCGTTGCTGCCGCTCCGATGAGCGCAAGCATGGGGATTGTCGGGGTGTCGAGCGAGGGGAGGGGTGTCATAAGCAACCTGACTGTTGAGATACAGGATGGCAAGGGCCGGGTGCTGGTAACTACCGAACCCTTTGTGGGGATTGACACCCAGCATTCGGAGAAGATTGCTGTCGAAATCGCCCAGAAGGTAACTGGCTATGACCTGAGCGACAAGGACGTTATCTTCACAATCCACTCAAGCTCCTACACGGTTGATGGCGGCTCGGCTGGTGCGGCTATGGCTGCAACAGTTATTGCGGCTATTGAGGGGAGGATTATCCCGAGTGAGATAATGGTGACCGGGACAATAGATGAAGAGGGGCTTGTTGGGCCGGTTAGCAGTGTTTTTGCAAAGGCGAGGGCTGCGGCAGATGGTGGGGCAAGACTTTTCCTCATTCCTGATGGGCAAAGCGAGCAGATTGAATATGTCAAGGTGACGGAAAGTCCTGCGCCTGACATAAGCGTACAGAAGATACAGGCAGTCAAGCTTAACCTGACCGAGGAGGGGAAGGAGTGGGGACTAAAGGTTACTGAAGTCAGCGACATAAACCAGCTGACCTCGATAATCTTCCAGAACTACACGGGAAAGTTCGAGATTGCCGAGGTTGAAAAAGAGGAGCTGCCCGAGTTTGGTTTTGAGAGCTCGGAGAGGAGTATGAGGATAGTTAGCGAAAAGATGATTCACAGGGCGGAGCGGCTTGTTGCCGAGGCCGGGTCAAGCAAGCTGGCTGTCAGGACTAGTGAGGCAAGGGGACTGTATGAGCAGGGCTATACCTATAGCGCAGCAAACCTTGCCTTCCTTGCAGCTGTCTCGGCAAAGGAGGAGCTCTATGATGAGGGAAGGCTCTACAGGGAGATAAACAAGACGCTGGCTGATGTCGAGAAGACTCTTGAGAGAATCAACTCAGGCGACTTCTACTACAAGGACGACCTTGAGAATATTGCTGCAGGCCAGCAGAGATATGTCTGGGCGAAACTCGCCCTTGCCGACGGAGAGTTTCAGGGCGCCCTTATCTCAAGTGAGTGGCTTGAAGCGTCGAGAGACATATTTAGTGAGCTGAAATATTCTGGCGAGAAAATCAGCAGGAAGCTGATAGACGAGACGGCGGAAGGGATTATTGAAGATGCCGAGGGTATTGTAAGCAAGGCTGTTGCCGTTGGTGCCGACACATCCTACGCCCAAAGGTCGCTGATATTTGCAAGAGAATCAATGAGGCGTGGCCTTTCGCCTGCCGCTTGCTTTGACTCGGTGGATACAATCGCCTACGGGGCTGCCAACTCCTATAGCGGGAGCACTGCAAAAATGATAAACATCTCAAAAGGGTTTGACGGGCTTGCCACAACGGGCTGGGCACTTGGGTACTGGAAGCACTCCGTCTACCTCAGGACCAAGGCTTCCGAAGAAAAGTCGAAGGAGACTGCGGTTGATGCGATAGTTCTCGCGCTCAGGTCTTACGGGGTGGAAATAGTTTTTGAAAATGTTGAAAAACCCCTCATCGCCTTGCCGGTTACCAAAACTGTTGAAAATGTGCCAGAGGCTGAAGCTGAAACCAACAAGACCCTTGCCATAATATCGATAGTCACTTTCCTCGCGCTTGTTTTGGCAACCTACAAGCTGGTCAGGGTACAGAACGAGTTGTTTGCTTTAAAATACTCTAAAAAGCTTAAAAGGGTTCGGAAGAGAAAGCTCAAGTTGAGACATGAAAAAAAGAGACGCGCATAAGATAACCCTGCCAAGAGTTATCCTCAGGGGGGACGGGGTTATTGATAAGGTTGGCGAAGTCTGCCAATCTCTGGAGCTTGGGAAAAATGCCATTGTTGTAACCGGGCCAACGACGAGGAAAGTTGCCGGCGATAGGGTGGCTTCGCTCCTCAAGAGTTCCGGCTTTGCTTCTCAAATTGTTATCTCAAAGGGCGCAAATGAAGAAAATGTTGAGGCTGCCAAAAAAGGGGACGCCGATTTTATTGTTGGTGTTGGCGGGGGAAGTGTTAATGATGTTGCAAAGCTTGCAGCATCTGACAAGAATGTTCCTTTCGTAAGTGTGCCTACCTCTGCGGCTAATGATGGCATAGCCAGTTCGCGTTCATCAATCAAGAGGGCCGGCTCGAAGACCTCGATAGAGGCGGAGACCCCTATTGCAGTGATAGCTGATATTGAAATTCTTTCCAAATCCCCTCACCGGTATTTTGCAGCCGGGTGCGGGGACGTAATCTCGAACTATACCTCTGTCCTCGACTGGAAACTGGCACATAAAGAGAAGGGGGAATACTATGGTGTCTACGCAGGTGAGCTTGCGTGGATGAGCAGCAACTCAATCCTTTCAAATGTCGAGCTGATGGCAAGCGACAGGATTGAAGGGACCAAGCTGCTGATTGAGGCGTTGATAAGCTCTGGTGTCTCAATGGGCATAGCCGGCTCGACCCGTCCAGCTTCCGGCAGTGAGCATATGTTTAGCCATGCGCTTGAGGTTGTTGCGCCAAAGCCGGCGCTCCATGGCGAGCAGTGTGGTGTTGGGACAATCATGATGGCATTTCTCCATCAAGCCGACTGGGAAGGAATAAAGAATGCCCTTGAGAGGCTTAAGGCGCCGACTACGGCCAAGGAACTGGGGATAGAGCCAGAACATCTTATAAAGGCCTTGACAGTTGCACACAATATCAGACCTGGAAGATACACCATCCTCAGGGATGGACTGTCTGCTGAAAAGGCTGAACATGTAGCAAGGAAAACTGGTGTGATATAATGTCAGTATACTTGAAGATGCTTGAGGTCGCAAAGAAGAGGGGAGCAGGCTATATGCCGCTTATTGACCCTGAGGACCAGAGGCCGGAAGATGCCGGTAAGGCCGGGGCCACCCTTGAGAAAATTGGGGCCGACTTCATCCTTGTAGGCGGAAGCGCTTCAATCCCACAGGAACTTATGGATGCCACAGTCAAGGCGATTAAAGCCAACTGCAAGCTTCCGGTGATAATCTTCCCTGGTGCAAGCTCACAAGTCTCCCAGTATGCTGATGCTGTCTTTTTCATGAGCCTGATGAGTGGAAGAAACCCGAAGTACCTGATAGATGAACAGGTGAAAGGTGCACCGC
>JAUXGB010000043.1 GCA_030622515.1 Candidatus Altarchaeota archaeon | reverse complement strand
TCTCGGGTCTTTACCCTCTTCAAGAGTTTTCCTCCAGAGGTTCTCGGCTGCACCGTAACCTGTGTAGTGTGAAATTTGAGCCAAGTCATCTCCTAGTTTCTGCCTCTTGAGCCCTGTGTAGTTTCTTGACGCCTCATAACGCTCATGTGCCTTTTCCGGATTGAAGCGAGACATCGTTTTTCTTGAGGCATGGACCGGGCTCCTTGCTTTTTCGCTCGGGACTATTTCCCACTCATCATCCCCGGCATCGACAACTTTGGTTTCAAATGCCATAGAGGCTAATCCGCCAACAAGTTCCCTAGCCTTGACTTTCTTTGCGTATTCTCCTGCATTATCTCCATAATTTTCAATCAACCCGGGGTTGTTCTTAAGATGATATCTGTGAACTAGCTCTTCTCTTAAATCACTTCTCAAACTGAGTTCGCCCTTCAGCGCATCCTCCCTTCGAACTCCAATTGTGTCTGTTAAAGGAAAATAACCCGTAGCAGGTTCCGGAAGTTCGGTATCTTCTTTCGGCTCTGGCCTGTAAGGGTCAGGCTTAGTTTTGCTTACAGGGGAGTCAGGCTCTGTATGGAGTTCGTGTGTCGCTACTGCAGTTCCAGGTTTGGTCCAGAGCATTATTCTCCCAGCAGATTGTCCAGAAGAAGAATCAATTTCGTATTTGTTAGGAACGTATCCTGAAAGTTCATTTGAAACCTTAGATGTTCTGTCAGCAACTCTCTTGTAGAGTGATAGGTCCGTCCTGTCAAAACTCTTATCTTTCATCTTTCCAAGAGCGCTATAGTCTACGGATTTGGGTGGTGACTTAGGGCTCCGAGTGGGAGACTCCATTCTACGGGCTGCCGTTCTAGCCTTGGCCATGTTTATCACTCCATAGTTACTCTACAGTGAAGACTTATACGGGTTTGGGGCATTGGGGTACAGAATTGGGCATTTTGTTTATAAAGGTTAGGCGCAGACCTTGAAGAGCTTCAGGCCGTCGTCCCAGCAAGCCCTTGTTACGCAGTAGGTAGTGTTTTCTGAAAGGCGGACATCTTCGACGCTGGTGCAGAGGTGGCTTTTTGCATGATTTGCTTCGCGGGTGGCGAAGCCTTCTTCCGGGTTGAGGACCAACAGGTCGCCGTAGGTTCCGGCCAGCCGCATGGCAGGGAGAGCTTGGCGGGAGCTGATTTTGTCGGCTGTCGAGGAGAAGAGGAAGATGAAGGTGATTAGGAGGGTGGCTAGGGCGAGGAGGTAGAAGATGGCCTCGATGGAGAATTGGGCTTTACGTTTTGAGCTTGTAGGTTTCATATTCTATTTCATCTCCGGTTAATTCAAGGTCGATTGCGCCGACAACTTCGGCTGTTGCGTTGTTGAGGATGAGGTTGTTCCCCTCGGCATACATTCCCTTTCTGACAGGGAGGGAGGTTTCGAGGAAGGGTTCGCCAAGGACGGCTGTTGAAGATATCCTTATGGCTACAGCTTCGACAGCTACCTCGTCGCTTAAGGAGGCCAGCTCGCGGTCCAACGCCCCGGCAAAGTCGACAGCGAAGGTGATTGACGCGGCTGCGGCAAACATTAGGAGAAGGAGGACGCCGAGGAACTCGAGGGCGAGCTGGGCCTTCATTGGCTAATCACCAAGGTTGAGCCGTCGGAACGGATGAGAATTTGGCCGCGGCCGGTCAGGGGGTCGGGAAGGGTCGATGTTACGGGTTTTGTGAAGTCGATGGAGGTTGAGTTCTGGCCGATAGTGATGGTTACGGTATTGGCGCTGCTTGTGAGGGATGCGTTCAGGGTTGGGAAGATGGTGTAGGGGATTTTTCCACTGCACGGGGCGTTTGCGCAGACTCTTGAGTAGAAGGAGAGTTCATCTTTTAGGTGGCTGAGGGTTAGGGAGACTGAGCCTTGTTCGAGGCTGGTGAAGACGGAGGACCAGAGGGTGATGACGGCGGCAAGGTAGATGGAGAGGATTGCCAGAATGACAAGGGCTTCGAGGCTTAGTTGCGCTTTGGTCATCATATTTTAGAGCGGAGAGACTGCATCAGCTCCTCAATCGTGTCGGTTTGGGAGATTACTAGGGGGAGTTTTTCAGACTCGGCGATTTTTACCGCAAGCTTGTCAACCTCCGGCGGCTTGTGGAGGACAACCATGGATGGCCTTAGGCTTGTCAGCTTGATGGCAATCATTGGGGAGCGGCCGGAGCCGACCTTGGTGAAGACCAGAGCCCGTTGCGTTGTTGAGCCGTAGATTTTTGCCAGCTCAAGAGGGCCAAACTCAACAATAGCTCTCAAGGAGTCGACAACTGTGTAGCCAAAGACGTCGCGGTCAAGGTATTTTTGTCCTGAAACAACCTTGCCTTTCACAGCTTCAACTATTGACTTGGCTGGAACCGGCTTGGAATATTCCTTTATGTCAAGGATGACCTCAAGGACGGATTCGCCGGCAAGGAGGTTGGAAAACTCGAATATAATCTTGCCCCCTTTGGATTCGTCAAGGGTGAGGATTTTCTCAACAATGTTCCGAACGACAACTATGCCGGGAGACTTGCGTCTGCCTGACTCGTAGTCGGAAATCACTGACGGGCTTACGCTTAGGGCGTCGGCCAGCTCCTTCTGGGAGATTTTGAAAATTTCCCTCCACTTCTTGATGGTTTTCCCTGCCTGGTCTGAGAGGACGATTTCACCTGCAATCTTCGTCGCAAGCCGTTGTTTGAGTGACTCTTCCATTAGAATATTAAGCAAATGTCGATTTATATGGTTTTGGCTGGGTTAAAGGTGGCCCCAGTTGGAGATGAGGTAGTGGAAGGCTAATCCTTCAGCCCCGGCCCATTGTTTCTTTATGGTGTGGCCAGTGCCCTTGGCCACGTGACCAAGCCTCGTGGCAGGGATGAAAAGCCAGTCGCTTCGGCCAAACTTGAGGGCGGCAAAGGCTGGGGAGCCGGAGGCTTCTGAGAAGGCAAGCAGCCGGGCTATGTTGTCGCGCTTGAGAAATATTTGAGCGCTTCGGGTATACTTGCACTCTATTGAGGCTGACTTTCCGTCCTTGCAGACAACTAGGTCGGGGCAGGACGAGCCGGCAGCCCGGATGCCTTCAAAGGTGGCTTCGCGGAATTTTTCAAGCAGCCGTCTCTCGTGGAAGGCTCCAACTTTGTACATTGTTTGAATTTTCGTAGTTAAAGTATAAAAGCCTGCTTGTCTACTATTAGGTATGGAGTCAAGGTTTCCTGTCGTGCAGATAATGCAGCGGAAAGTGGTGACGCTGCCGAAGGATGCAAAGGTTTTGGAGGCTGCTGTCCTGATGAGGAGCCATAAGATTGGCAGCATAGTTGTTGTTGAAGGGGAGAAGCCGGTTGGCATGGTCACCTTAAAGGACATTGTGACAAAGGTAATGGCTCTTGAGAAAGACCCGAAAAAAGAACCGGTTGGCGATGTGATGTGCAGCCCAGTAGTTTTTGTCGACAAGAACGCTGACATGAATGAGGTTGCAAAGCTGATGGCTAAACATGATATCAGGCGGGTTGTTGTCGAAGAGGATGGGAAAGTGTCAGGCATAGTCACTGACAAGGATATTCTCAGCGTCCAGCCTGCGATGGTTGACGTTCTTAAGGAGTTCCTAGGTGTTTATAGCGGGAAGAGCGAGAGCAGGTTCAAAAGCAAAAAAGGTTTATGTGAGATATGCGACGTATTTGACAAAGAACTTGTGCTGTTCGATGGCAGATGGATATGCCCACAGTGCAGGGGAGACGTGATATAGATGGCAGTTCCTGCGTGGTATGGAGACAAACCTTATGACTGGGGGCAGAATGTAAGGCGTGATGTCTTTCAGGGAGTTCCTTTCCAGTATGAAGGCTGGAATCCTGAGATGTTTTACCACAAGTGGAAGAACATTGTTGAAGATATGGGCTATCTGATTTACGAGTACAGGACGGTTTGGGTTCCTGCGCAGCAGCCCGGCGGAGTCAACTTCTTTTACTCCCGAACGCAATCTACAAAGGAGTTTGACTGGAAGTATGAGATGACGTTCCTCAACGTAAACATGGCGTTCAAGTATTCCATGAAGCCCAAGCCCGGGACTGACCCGAAGAAGCCGGAATATGCCAGTTATGGGACGGCGAACTTCGTTTTCGGCGGCATGATTCACACGGACTGGAAGAAGCTGTGGAGCAACAGTGCTATCCTACGGGTCCTGAGGCCGATAAAGGAGAAGTATATTTACTTTGACAAGATAGAACTTTTTGCAAAGTCGTTGAGGAACGACTTGAAGAGGAGCATTGACGAGCTGAAAGAGTACGGAAACTACCTGCCGACGCTTCTTTAGAACTATCCCCAACCTTCCCAGGTTGGCATTCCCTGCCCTTTCTTCAGGTTGATGAGGAACTTGTAGAAAAGATTGCTTGCCATCCACATTGCCCTGTTTTTCCGGGTGTCAAGCTTGTCTATCATGTCAGAACCCATGAGTTCGAAGAAAGGCTTGGCCCCCATAAGTATCTTGCTGAAAAGGACCCGCTCAGGGCTTTCCCACCACTTGTTCTTCGCCGCCTTGTGACCGGCATCTGCCCTGATGGCACCTGGCCCGATGTCGAAAACGCTTGACATCTCCTTGATAAAGTCGGCTTCAGCCTTAGCCGGAGCCTCATTCTTGTTGAAGATTTCCTCGCCAATCTTACCGGCAGCATCATTGAACTCTTCTTCCTCTTTTTTCGTAAGGGCTTCGCCCCCTTTCATCTTGGCCTGAAGGCCCTTGTATTTCTCCATTGAGACTTCCTCTGCGGTTCGTCCGACCCCCATGTTCCTGAGTTCCTCATCATTGAAGCCTCCTCTGGTTTCCATCATCCCTATGAACTCGGTCATCTGCTTTGTCCTCTCCCGCTCAAGCTTCCAGAAGTCCTGGAGGTGCATGGCCCCGTAAAACAGCATAAAGTTTCCCCTGCAGTATTTTGCCCCCTGAAGGTCTGGGTTGTAGGCAAAAATCGTCTGGCCTGAAAAGGCAGGGAACCAAGGCTCACAAACCCGTCTTACAATCCCCCACTGTGACCATGACTCGTAAAACATCTCGCTGACAGTGTAAAGCTTGCCGCCAAACTGGGGGAACTCCTCATCCATGACCGAGAGGGCGCCTTCTTTCAGCTCCTCGTAAGGCACAAGCATGTTCTCAGCCTCCTGAATATTCCTCATCGCCCACCTCATGTAGAGCTGCATGTTGGCCCGCTGCTGGCGGAGATTTTCAACAATGTTTCGGTAGGTCCTCTTCAGGAAGGACTGATAGCTCTGCTTCCAGTCGTCATATTCTTCAACCTTTCTCTTAAGGTAGTTGGCAACGGCAGGGTTGAGCTGGTCGTCTTTAACAAACTTGTCAATTTCTTCCAGCATAGCCTTCTTGTCATCCTTCTTAACCTTGTAAAACCAGGTAAGGGCAGTCTTGACAAGGGGGACAGCCCGCGCGATAGCGGTCCAGTTCCTTGAGGGGCCGCCATAGTTGTCGACGAAAAGTCCCTTGATTTTCTCGACATTCTTGTTGTCAAAGGCAAGCTTCTGCTCCCGCAGTTTCTCAAGGTCAGATTCTAGGTTGAGCAGGACAGTCTTAAGGGTCTGGATGGTTGCCATCATTTCCTTGGCATCCTTCCTCTGGTAAGACTGCTTCATCAAAATCGAACCGTGGGATGCTGATGACGGGGAAATGGAGATGCCTTCCTTTATCTTGATGTAGTTGAACCAGAGGCCTGTAGTCCCGCAGAGTCCGTCGACAATTGCATAGTACATTGGCTCAGGGACGGGCAGCTCGTACAGCATTGTGTAGGGCTGGCACATTGCATAGTCGCCGGGAGGGTTTTTCAGGAAATCGGCTGACCAAAACGGCTTGCCATCGTCAAGGATATTCCTCCAGTCCGGGCCCCCGTGCACATAACGGCTCCCTCCTACAGTTGTTGGCCTTCCGTGAGGATTGACATGCATGGCTCCTGCATAATCAAGCCAGCTGATTCTCTTGCTCATCATTGTTTTTCCCAAAAACTAAAGGCGGCGCTTGGTTTAATACCTTTTGCTGTCAGAGGGCACGAAAAAGCTTTAACTGCTGAAAAATGCCTATTCCTGCCCGGCAACGAGGGTTAGGTCTCTCGACAGCGTATAAACATTAGGATGAAAGAGACCCGTTAGTGTCGCCGGGCACAATGAACTTTAAAGCGGATTCTGATACGGGCCCAGCTCACTCAACATTTCATCCAAAATACCTATGAAAATGTCAGACTTAAACTTGGAATAACTATCTACGGCCTTCTCACGCCACCCTGGCTTACCTTCCCTTTTATAGATGCTTTCGGCAAGCTGGCCCATCTGGAAAAATCGGTAATAAAAGGGTGATCTGCTAGACTAAGGCTTGTGCGACCGACTGCAATTCCTGCAGCTCGCCCCTGAGCGTTTTAATCAACCGGTCATTAATTTCGTCTTCGGGTTTTTCCTGTATGCATATAAGGACCTTCCTGTAGTTGTCCATTGAACGTTGTCTCCACTGTTCATTTTCAGGTTTGGCAGAGTAAATCGCCCCCGCTATCCTGGCCATTCTGAGGGTGTCATATCTGTCCCTTACTTCGTCGTCGCGTGAATTTGTCAGGACGCTGGTTGAGCAATTAAGGGCAGTGTAGGCCATCTCCCGGTAGCGTTGGTTTTCATCTATCGTAAGCCCCTCATCAATCATCTTTTCCCAGCTCCTCACCGAGTCGCGAAGGGTCTGCCTCGCACGGTCGGCCTTCTTGCGGCTGCCGTCAAGGTTCTTGTAGAAGGTAAGGCCTGAATTAAGGCCCTCCTCAAAGGAATTTTTCAGAAGGCTGAGCATTTCCTCACGGGAGAGCGACTCCCTTTTGAGGCAGTATAGTCTGTAGCTGTCGTAAGCGATTGCCCTCGAAGCGTTCGCTTCTGCGAAAGGCTGTTCCAGAGACCTGAAAGACTGCTTAAGCTTTTCGTTTATCGGGATTAGCTTTTCCCTCAGGCCTGCTTCCCAATCAGAATACTTCCGGCCGGTTTCGTCTTTTTCAGAGTGAGGGAGGTCCTCTTCATCCAGCATCGTGTGTCTGTTCCTGTAACATATTGCAAACTCCGATGCGGTTTTTGCGGCGTCAAGCAGCTGCCTGTTAGACATGGTGCGTTGCCCCCTTATCTCGTAGCACAAGTTTGCCTTCGTGGCCATCAGGTCTATCATCTGTTCGAGAAAACCGTGGAAGTCATCTTTATCATCAGCAATGCCCATCGCTTCCCTGCACACTGAGATGGCTTTTGAATAGCTGTCGTAGGCATCAAGCCTGCTGAATTCGAGAAAGTCATCCGGAACATCCCCCCCATCCTCAAGCTCGATTATTTTTTTGGCAGCCAAGGTGTGGTTTTTTATCGCGTCGCTCGCGTAGAGAAGGGTTTCCTGAGTTATTTCACATCCAAAGGCTTCCGTTTTCAAAAGCAACATTAATTCGTCCTTGCCCCGAGCCCCTGCCCGACTAAGCTTTGTCATGGAAGGAAGGGCGCGTTTCACTCTTTTGCGGAACTCAAAAGCTGCTTTGTCGCCGGCGTCCATCAGGGCTTTCGGCTTTTCATAGGCAAGGACCTGAATTTTCCTCCGTTCCTTGACCTGCCTCCGCACCTGCTTGTCAAAGTCATCATCGCCGTTGTGAGGAATCATGTGAAACTGAAAAGGAGGGCTTTTAAAAGGTTTTCCAACTTGGAAGGGGTAAAAAACTGCGTTTTGGAAGGCCAAACCTCTTTAAACCTGTCTTTGATAAGTTAGATATGATATTGGTAACGACGGAAACGATTGGGGGGAGGAAGCCGAAAAAGGTTTTTGGCCTCGTCAAGGGAAGCTCAATTCGGGCCAAGTGGTTTGGAAAGGATATGATTTCAAGCCTGCGATTTTTGGTCGGAGGGGAGCTGGTAGAGTATACTGAGATGATGGAAGAAACGCGGCAGTTTGCTACGCAACGGATGATTAACGAAGCGAAGAGGCTTGGCGCTGACGCAATACTTAATGTCAGGATATCTACGTCCCAGATAATGACTGGCGCAGCCGAGGTTATTATCTACGGGACTGCTGTCAGGATGAAGTAGATTAAAGCTTTGAAACCCATTCAACTATTGCAAGACCTACTGCAGCTTCCTGTCCTTTGAACCAGTGGCTTGTATTTTCAACC
>JAUXGB010000011.1 GCA_030622515.1 Candidatus Altarchaeota archaeon | reverse complement strand
TCCTTATTGTGAACTTCTCTCCTTTCCTGCCAATCAGCAGTTTCAGTATCTTTACCTGAGCATCCATGGTTATTACCTAAAGTAATAGTATTATTACATCAGGTAATAAATAGCTTTCCATGAAGCTTCCAGTTCCACAGGGGACTTTCCCTCTTTTAACCGTCGGGACGATGGTGCCACTGTTTCCCTCACCGGCAACCCCTGCCTGATTGGTCTGGGGAACTACAGCCTGACTTCAACATCTTCTTTTGATGAGCGCATCAGCATTCTTCCAATCTCGCTGTGTTTTTCAACCTTAATCAGTCCTTTCTTCCCGACAGCTGCGGCAAAGAGGAAGGAGCCGTTGAGGAAGAGCTGAAGGGTTCGTCCGCTCAGCTTATTGTCAAAGTAGAAGTTGATTGTGTTTCGGCTTTGGGACGTGTCGAAGGGGATGGATGAGCTAGCTTCGGCAGCTTTCGGCTGGTCCTTCAGGCTTTCATATGGCTCGATTTTCAGCTTGAGGTTGAGCTTGTGCTGGAGTCCTTCAACATTCTTTCCCCCCTTGCCAATAACTTTTGGCAGGCTTCTTTCGTCGACCCAGACGATTGCATTGTTTGCGTCAACCAGCTTGGCCTTGACTTTTGTCGCGCCGCAGGTTCGGAGGACTGTGTTTTCAACAGCCTTTGCAGCGAGCTGGAAAGCACCGGGCTGGCGGCCTTCGCCCTTGACAGGGACGATTGTGGTTTCTTCCCCGAAGGCGTAGATTTCGTATTCTAGTTTGTCAGTGAAGAAGTCGCGGATTTCGACAACCGGCCTCGCAAGGTCTGCTTCCATCATGCCTGACGGAACCTTGACAGCTATACCAAGCTTGTAGACTTTTTCAATTTTTCCGGCTTTGATGTAGATGATTGTGTCGAGGACCTGTGGGATGACGCCCATTTCCACTCTTGACAGGAATCTCTGGATGGCGTCGATTGCTCTTGAGGCGTGGACAACTCCAATCATGCCGACGCCGGCAAGCCTCATGTCGCCAAAGACTTCGAAGTCGTGCGTCTTCCTTAACTCGTCATAGACCGTGTAGTCCGGCCTTGCTAGGAGGAGGATTTCGGCTGTGTTTTCCATCGAGCCTTCAAGAAGGCCGTACTGGGTTATTTCCTGTGAGACGTTCAGGTCTCTTGGGTTTTCCATCGTCTTGACTAATTTTCCTTTGTCCTTGTAGAACTCGGCCAGCGCCTGCGCGAATGTGGATTTTCCTGCTCCGGGGGAACCAGCAATCACTACGCCTTCGGCTCTCTCTTCAAGTCGTTTGATTAGCTTTTCATCCAGCTTGTAGTCGTCCAAGGATAATTTGGCTACCGGGTGAACAACTGTTATTTCCCCGCCGTCGGAGAAGGGCGGGCGTGCGATTGCTATCCTGTACTTGTCGTACTGGACAACTGTTGCACCCTTGCGGTCGATTTCGATAAAGGCTTCGGAATGCTTTTTGGCTTTTTCAACAATTTCCCCGGCAAGGTCGTTAATGTCTTCCCTTGTGAGGTCTTTGTCGCCGATGGTGACCATTTCGACGCTTCCAGGCCGTCCTTTCTTGCAGAACATCTTTATTCCCTCGCGGAAGTGGAGGCTCATCGTGTCTTTTTCGAAAAACTTCTCAAAGCTCAGCTTTGGCCTGCTGTCTGAAGAGATGCAGACAACGTCTATGCCTTCGACTTTTGTAATTTTTTCCTGAATTTTGTCGGCAGTCAGGAGGCTTGCCCCTTCAGCCTTCGCGAGCTCACGGGCAATTTCGAAAACATCAGCCTGCTCGAGGCGCCTTGGCTTCTGGCCGCCAAAGCGGATTTCAATTTGTCCCGCAGCGGCAGCGGATGAGAGCTTCTGGAGCTCCTTCAGGCCAATCAGGCCCTGGGTTTCCCCCTCTCTTGCTGATTTTTCAATTACCTCGACAACTGCTGTCGGGATGATTAGTTCTCCTTCGATTTGCCCCTTGTTGAGAAGCTCGCTGACCCCTTCCTGGACAAGTATTGAAGTATCACATACGTATATCATAGGGCATAACCTTGGGCTCCCCTTTAAAAAGCCATCCTTCAAAACCTTTATAATCAGCCATTTTGGGGGATGCCTATGGCGATTCGAGTTGGTTTAACGCTGTTTGGCGCGGTTGCTCTTGATGATAAAGGGAATGTTGTAGACAAGATTGCATTCTCCAGCGACCCTAAGGAGGCTGCGAAAAGCCTTCTGGATGGGGCGGACATTCTGAGCCAGTTTCAGGATAAGATGAAGGGGGAAGTTACGAGAGACGGCTTTGACCTGAAGAAGGCAGTCAAAGCGCTTGGCAAGGAAAATGAGTTTCCCAAGTTTTCAAAAGCGGTCGCAAGGGAGCTGATAATTCTCCAGATGAGGTTGAGGGTAGGAAGGGATATCCTGATTATCCAGTCAATAAATGCACTTGACGATTTGAACATCTCAATCAACGCCCTGTCGGTAAGGCTGCGCGAGTGGTACGGGCTTCACTTTCCTGAGCTTTCTTCTGAGATTAGCGAGCACGATAAGTACTGTGTGGAGGTTTCAAAGGGCGAGAGAACGAAAGGTAGCTTTGGAGAGATTGCTGCCAATTCGATGGGTATTGCGCTGTCGGACGGGGACCTGAACGCGATTAAGGATTTTGCAAAAAGGATTGAAGAGTTGTTTGGTGAAAAGAAGGGACTTGAAGCGTATCTTGAACAGGTGATGAAAGAGATAGCCCCTAATGTTTCCCTGCTGGCGGGGGCCAACCTTGGGGCAAGATTGATTGCAAAGGCGGGGGGCCTAAAGAAGCTTGCCTACTTCCCGTCAAGCACGGTCCAGCTGCTCGGAGCCGAGAAGGCCCTCTTTAAGCATATTGTCAGCGGGACGCCGACGCCAAAGCACGGTTTAATCTTTCAGCACCCGTCCATTTCATTTGTGCCAAAGAAGAAGAGGGGAAAGGTGGCTAGGGCGCTTGCCTCGAAGCTGTCGCTGGCAGCACGGCTTGACTACTTTGGGCATGGCGAGGACCCGTCGCTGAAGGAGAAGTTTGAAAAGAGGCTTGCTGCGATAAAGGGTGATGAGAAATGAAAAGGAATTTCAAGAGGAAAGGAAGGTTCAGGGGAAAGCACAAAAAGGTTGATGTGAAAATCAAGCTGCCCCACCTGTTCAGGGTTGGAAGGGATGTTGCAACCGAGAACCTTGTTCCCGGCCAAACTGTCTACAGGGAGCTGCTGGTTGAAAAGGATGGTAAGCAGCTTAGGCTCTGGAACCCGAAGAGGAGCAAGTTTGCCTCGGCAATGCTGAAGGGAATGGTATTTGATTTTTCCGGAGATGAAAGCATTCTCTATCTTGGGGTGTCGTCTGGGACAACTGCGTCCCACCTTTCAGACATCTTCAGGAAGGGAATAATTTATGGCGTTGATTCGGCGCCGCGAGTTTTGAGGGAGTTTGCCCTTCTGGCACGGACGCGAAGCAACCTGATACCTATACTGGCTAATGCGGCCAAGCCGGAGGAGTATTCTTTCCTTGTACCGAAGGTTGACATTCTCTACCAGGATGTTGCCCAGTCAAACCAGTCTGACATCCTTATCAGGAATGCAAAGGCCTTTTTGAAGAAGGGGGGCATTGCCGTGTTGATGCTGAAAGCGCGAAGCATTAACGTTGCGGAAGAGCCGGGAAAAATCTTCCAGCAGGAGCAGGAGAAGCTGATGAAGGCTGGTTTTAAGATTCTTGACAGGCGAAGGCTTGAGCCGTTCCAAAGGGACCACTTGGCCTTTCTGATGAAGTGGGGCGAATGAATTGGATTACAAGTGGCTGATTGGACTATTCGTTTTCCTCTGGCTGTCAATATGGCAGGCAATGATTACTGTCAACGAGCTTTACGGTCTTGTGGCAACCCTTGCCGTGATTTTTGTGACAGGGTTTATCTTTTCAAAAATCTACCTAATCAAGTTCAAGCCGGGGCTTGGGGAGCTGGCCCTAGCCGGCTTGATATGGATGTCTGCATTTGTCATCCTTGACATAGTTGTCCTTGCTGCTACCGGCAGCGTGTTTGGCGTCGATGCCCTCTTCACAAACAACTACCTGATATCTGTCGGGCTAATCATGCCTGCTGCTGTCGCGGCATACTACCTGAGGCTGCCAAAAGACGTTAAGATTATTTAGAAAATTGGTTGAGGAGCTCCTTTTTCAGTTCTGGCCAGCCTGCCGATGTCCTTACGCCTGCAGCAGCCTTGTGGCCGCCGCCGCAGGAGTTGGGGAGCTTGGAGGCAATTGCCCGTGCAGCCCCGCGCAGGTCAACTTCGCTGTCTCTCCCCCGCCTCAGCTCGGCCCTTGACCCGTCGGAGAGGGCGAGGTTGGTTACGCAGATGGCTTTTTTTGGGAAAAGCATTCTCAGCCTGCTGGCGGCATAGTTCTGGATGCCGTACTTTGAGTTTATCTCGCAGATGACAAGGTTTGGATAGACCACATAACTTTTTTCGTCCAGAATTTTATCTGTCATCCTTTTTGTGTTAAGCATCTGCCGCTTGAGGAAGCGGCCCTTTTTCGACAGGAGAAAAGCCGCAGGTTGCTCGCCAGCTTCGTAGAAATTTTCAGCGGAGAGCTTGGCACCTTCGGCACCCGCTATGGAGCGGCCTGAGCTGACAAGGGTTACCATTTTCCGCAGGATTGAGAGCTCGCCATAGTCGGGCGAACCCCTGAGGTTGGGGAAGAGGCGGAAGGTTTTGTCAATGACATCCCGACACCTTTTGTCTGCCTTGTCGCCGACAACCCCGACAGCCGCAATCCAACAGAGGCGGTCGACATCGGTAAGGCGCGAACCAATCTGGTAGACAAGATAGCTTGCCGGCGGGGCGGAGTATTCTCCAGCGCCTTCTTCGTGCGGGTTGAAGTAGACGAAATCTCCCTTTATTTCTTTCTCGTCCTTGTGATGGTCAATCCAGCAGAGTTTTGAATGCTGCGCAATGCCGTCCATCAGCTCGTTGCTTTTCTCTCCAATGTCGACAACAATCACATTGTCGAATTCTTTCAGCTGCTCAAGAAGTTTCTTGTCGAGCCTGCTCCAGCCCTTGTCCGGGAAGAGGAACTCGCCGTCCTTGCCGAGCCGCTTGAGAATTATCCTGACTAGTGCGCCTGATGCGCAGCCGTCAGCGTCACCGTGGGGGACTATTGCTGTGGAGCCGCCAATCTCCTTGAAAAACTCAACAACTTTATTCATACTTCAGAAACCTTTCCTTGAAGGTCTTGTAGTCGCTCGCCGCAACAGATGCGCCTGCGGCTTTGTCATGCCCGCCACCATAGGCGTCAAGTCCCCTCCCGCAGTGGGAGATTAACCCGTTCAGGTCATACTTGTCGCTCCTTAAGCTGAGCCTGTAGCGGCGTCCCCTCTTCTGGGAAACCATGATAGTCTTGTACTTGTGCTCAGCTTTGAGTTTCTGGGCAACTGCAGACTTGACCGGGAGCTTGGATGAGAACTCAACATAGGACTTGTCCCGATGGTGTTCCACCTTTTTCAAAACCTTTGCAACTTCCTTTTCAATTCGCTTGAGGGAGGAAAGAAGCTTCTTGTCGTCAAGGAACCGGCTTGGGCTGTCAATGTTTTTTTGCAGCCTCTTTACAACGTAGAGCGCGCCCTTTTCCCCGTGAACCGAGACGGTTGCGTCTATGGCGCGGGCCATAGTTCCTATCTTGTCCTCGAAGTAGATTTCCTCCTGCGTTACGTGCTTGAGCAGGGACGGCCATCTGGACCGCACCTTCTTCAGGAATGTTGGCGCAAGCTTGACGCCCCAGTCGCCGATAAGGCCGACAGCACCAATCCATGCCATGCTCTTCTTCCCAACCATCTTGTAGGCAAGGAAAGCGGCAGGGAGGGGCTTGTCGCCAGACAGGCGGGGGTTAATGTGGGGACAGGGAAGCCTTTTTGAAACATGGTGGTCAATCACAAGGACATTGCCTTTCTTCTGCAACTCCCGAATATCGGCCGGAGTCAGCTGGGAGCCGAGGTCAAGGATTATTGTGTCGCCTGTTCTGATTTTTGGTTTGAAATTAGCCGCATCAAGGACGGGAATCAGCTTTACATCCTCCATATCGAGGGAGGCTATTGCTGCGGCGCAACACCCGTCTGCATCACCGTGGAAAAAGAGGTTGGTAATCATGTAACTCCTATACTTCTGCCGTTTTTAAATTGATGCTTTTTCAAGGAAACTATTTAAGCAGAAACCCGGATATTCAGTTTATGGCGGACGAGGCCTTTGAAATGGTCCCAATAACCCCTATTCGCAAGCTTGAGAGAGAGATAAAGCGGCTTAAATCGCAGATGCAGAGTAATGAATCGCCCTCACTTGTGACCCAGGTTGTAGAGATACTTAGGATGAATCAGGCAATTGTTGACCAGCTCAGTGTTAGGCAGGGCGAGCTGCTGACAAAGCTGTCTGAGACAAATGCGAAGCTTGGCAGACTTTCAGATTCGCTTGAAAAACTGCTTGAAGAGCTGGTCGCGACAGCTGAAGAGGGGGACGCCTATGCAGAGGAAAGGGTGTCGGTTTCATCTTCAGGACGGGTCGACAAGCTTGACAAGATTGTAGAGCAAAATGCCGCCCTGATAAACAGCTTAACAGTGCTGACAAAGGAACTTGACAAATTGGGCAGAAAGAGCTGAAAGGCATAAATAGTTTATAATCAGTCTATCTATTAATCTCAAGGTGAGACAGAATGCGAGGTAGAAGAGGTATAACTCCCGTTGTTGCAGTAATCTTACTGTTACTTATGACAATTGCAGCTGCAGGAGCAGCTTATCTTTGGGTAACCAAGCTTCAGCAGCTCATAACTGAGCGTGCAACATCCCAGTGGTTGGATGTCGGGAAGAAAACCCAGACAAAATTCGGGATTGACAGTGCTTGGAGGAAAAATACAACTCTCTGTTTCACTGTTGTGAACCAAGGGGCCTATTCCATCTCAGATAAGGACTTTAATAAGACTTATATTTATTTGAACGACGTGCCTAGGGCGTGGATTGACGCGTCGACTCAGGCAGGACGTTCTTTTGCAGCTTCCGAGACAAGGGTACTCTGCGTATGCAATGACACGGATGTTGGAAACCTTGGATGTGCAGCTACCCTGACAGGGGATAGCGGGCCATGGCATGGCATTCCTGAATCCGAATACGTTTACCAGCTTGATGCGAACGGGCTCTGGCCGCTTGTCACAATAAAGGTAACACCTGCAGCAGGGCAGGGAGAATCCTACACTTATCAGGAAAGTGACTAAATTCCCCGATAGGCATTTATTCTTTCATTTCTTCCTAGTTTTATGAGGGCTCAAGCTGAAGTAGTTAGCTCTGTAATCCTGATGGCAATTGTCCTGATTTCAATAGCTGTCGCATATTCCTGGGGGCTGCCAATGATTTCAAAAGCCGGTGACGCCAGCCGGATTGAGTATGTTCAGGATGTTTTCGAACGCGCAGGCGAGGCTATGAACAGGATTGCCCGCGACGGCGGCCAAAGCAGCGTGCGGATTAGGAGCGATTCAGGGACATTCAGGATTATCAAGGACCAGATAGGGGAGTATGTTCTTGTCTATTCCCTCTCATCACGGGCCCAGTTTTTCGCAGGAGACGAGAGGCCGCTTACCGACACCACCTCGCCTTACAAGAGGGAAGAGGCCTGGCTTAACGGCTCGGCAGGATTTACAGGCTGCGTTAACGAGCTGACAACATGTGGGGGATGCTGCAATATTGGGAACTTCACCTCAGCTTACGAGCTCAGGGACCCGCTAAACATTCCGGACAATTCCTACTTCTGCATATCTGGCGTAGAGTATTATCTCTGCATTCATCAGGGTGCTTTTGCCAACTTCACCGAGGGCGAGAAGATAGGAGACAGCGGATACACAGTCTCCATGCTTGACGGGGGAGTTGGTCTTGTTCAGGTCGAGGGCAGGTATGTAACTTCAGTTGGCTTGATAGGAGTCAACAAGCCTGCGGTTGTGCTTGGCGCAAGTGTGCCAAAAGGAGGAGAATTCCAGACGGTTTTGAAGCTGAAGACGAGGAGGATGCTTGACCCGTCAAGCAACGAGCTTGTTGAAATAAAAATGGTCCCAATGCCCGGCTCATCAACAGTGTCGGAGGGGGGCTTCCAGCTTTCAATGAAAAAAGCTGACGAGATGCTGAGAACTGACCCGGAAAGCGGGCGGTTAATCAGGACGATAGAGCTTGAGGTAGGTTTTAACAGGTGATAGGTTGAGAGGCCAAGCCATTATTCTTGAGCATGTTATGCTGGCGGTTGCCTCTTTGCTAATCCTTGTCCTTGTCGCTGTTGTTTTTGGAGAGGTTGGGAGGAAGATTCAGGATGACCAGACCGAGGCTGTCCTTTCTGTCATGGCTGAGGAGACAGCTTCCGCCATTGTGCGGCTCCACTCCCTTGGGCAGGGGCTTAACGCCTCAACCCAGCCGGCAGTAGTTTTGAAGCTTGACTTCCCTCCAAGCATTGGCGGAAGCGATTATGTGATTTTTTACTCCGAGGTTGACGGCAAGGTTGTTTCAATGAGCAGGGGAAAGAGGGCTGAAGTCGAACTTCCCCCGGGAAAACCTGTCGATTCAACTATAGAGGGCAAGATTTCGAGCTCCTTTAGCAAAAAAGCATCGTTAAGCTATTATACTGGGCAAAATAGAATAGTTCTAGGGCTGACGTAGGCATGGTCTTAAAGAAGAGGGGCAAAAAGCCTAAGCTTTCGCTCAGAAGAGTTATTGGAAAAACAATCCGAACTATGAGGCGAAAGTCAAGAACTAAACGACGGTCGGTTAGCCGGCTTCGTGGCGCTTTTTCGAGAAGACCGCCACGCCAGATTGTTGTCCAGCAACCCTATTATCCCCCGCCACCACCGCCCCCAAGGCAGCTTCCTCCACAGGCTGTGAAGGTTGAGCTTGCAATGCCAAAGGAAGAACCCCTAGAGGTGAAAACCGGCATAACCATTGGTTCCGGCACGGCATCTTATGCTCCTGCGGCCGGCACTATAGGAAAGGCATGGCTTGAAACGTCAAAGGCAGGCATATCAGATTCGTATCCCCTCATAACAGCTTTCGAAGGAGGGCCGGTTTTGGCAGGCACTACCATCTCCTGGAACCCGGCAGAGCAGCAGCTGGTCTACAATCTTTACGAGCCTCCGATGAGTGAGCAGGAAATTAAGCTGCTAAGGAAGCTTGAGAACAAGATTGAGGAAAAGCTTGACATAGACTTCTCAGCTTCAGGAATCGGCTCCCAAGAGGACTACCTTAGGAAGGGTTTTTACAAAATGGCCGACCTCTTTGGAATCAAGCTGACAAAGGAGCAGAAGCTTAAGTTTGAGTACTACCTCTTTAGGGACTTTATCGGCCTCAATGAAATCGAGCCGCTGATGCATGACCCGCAGATTGAAGATGTCTCATGCGATGGTGTTGGGATTCCCGTTTATATCGTCCACAGGAATCCAACTTACAGCGAGCTCAGGACCACTGTCGTTTTTAACTCCAAGCAGGACCTTGACTCCTTTGTTGTCAAGCTTTCCCAAAGGTGCAAGAGGTCCGTATCCTTTGCTTCCCCCCTCTTTGACGGAACCCTTCCCGACGGGAGCCGAGTTCAGGCAACGCTTGCCTCGGACATTGCAAGGCGGGGTTCTAACTTCTCAATCAGGAAGTTCACTGAGAGTCCCTTCACCCCCCTTGACCTGATGAGTTTCAAGACTGCAAACTCAAAGATTCTCGCCTACCTGTGGATGATTGTTGAAAGCGGAAGCTCCATCCTGATTGCAGGGCCGACAGCTACCGGGAAAACAACAATGCTCAATGCCATCTCCCTCTTTATCAGGCCTGAACTGAAAATTGTTTCTATCGAGGACACGGCAGAACTGCAGTTACCGCATCCGAACTGGATTCCCGAGGTCGCCAGAAGCGGAACTGGCGAACACTCCTATGGCTCGGTCGAGATGTTTGATTTGCTGAAATCTGCCCTTCGTCAGAGGCCAGACTACGTAATAGTCGGTGAGGTTCGGGGAGCCGAGGCCAATGTCATGTTTCAGGGAATGGCAACAGGTCACCCTGCCATGGGAACCCTTCACGCAGACGATGTGCAAAGGGTAGTTGACAGGCTGGTCAGTCCCCCAATAAACCTTTCACCTGCAATGATTCAAAACCTTAACGTAATCGTCTTTCTCGTAAGGTCGAGGATTGGCGGAAAGTATGTCAGGAGGGTCAATCAGGTTGTCGAGATAAAAGACATAGACATAAAGACAAACAAAATCAAATCCCAGCTCATCTTTGAGTGGGACCCTGTCGGTGACAAAATAAAACCAAAAGAGCCTTCCTTCCTGCTTGAAAAGCTCAAGACCTTCAAAGGGGTCAGCGAGCGAAGTATCCTGAACGAACTGAACAGGAGGGCGGCCCTTCTTGACTGGATGAAGCGTTCCGGCAAGGCAAACGACTACAAGAGCTTTGCCTATTATATTCAGATGTATTATGCAAACCCGCAGGGCGTTATGGACATGTTGAGGGGTGGGTAGACTGGCTGCCGATTCCTACACAAAATTTGCCATCCAACTTTTCGGAAGTTTTGTAGAGGAGCATGTCGAACTTTTTCCCTCCATAGCAGACGACCTGAGGAAGGCTAACATAAGGCAAACGGTGGACGAGTACGTATCTACGTCAGCCCTGACATCGCTCGTTTCACCGTTCCTTACATTTCCCCTCGCCTTTGTTGTCTGCATTGCCCTCGGCTTCGACCTCTTCATAACTTTCTTCATAACCCTCCTGACAGGCTTCATAACTTTCATCCTGATAGTTTCCCTCTTCTACTTCTACCCATCCCTCAAGGCCGAAAGCATGAAGAAGTCAATAGAGAATTCCCTTCCCTTCGCTTCAATCTACCTCTCCACCCTTGCGGGAACAGGAATGCCTGTTGGCGCAATCTTTCGAATCCTCGCAGACTTCCCTGAGTATGGAGAGGTTTCAAAACAGGCACAGTATATTGTAAATGACACTGAGCTGCTTGGGATGGACATTGCAACATCACTTGGACATGCAGCGAAGAGAACCCCGTCAGAAGAGTTCCAGTCCCTCCTCCTTGGCATGAGGTCAACTATCCTTTCCGGTGGCGACCTGAAGAAGTTCCTCATCGAGAAATCCAAGTCCTACATGGCGCTCTATCGGAGAAATATCGACATGTATGTCGAGCAGCTCTCCCTCTTTACCGAGCTCTACATAACAGCGGTTGTGGTCGGCTCAATCTTCTTCATCGTCATGACAACAATAATGAACATGATGGGGGCGGGGGGAACGATAGTCCTCCTGCAGGCGCTTGTCGTCTACATATTCCTTCCATTGGTTTCAATCGCTTTCATGATACTAATCTCAATGATGGCACCAGGATGATAAAATGAGCTTTAAGGAAGAGTTTGAGCGGAAGAAGGGGAACATGATAGCCCTGTCGCTGGTTCTTCTGATAGCGCTCATGGCAGGCCTCCTCTTCATCACTGACTTTGACATATCGAGCGCAATGGTATATCTTCCCCTGATAATAGGCTTTGGCGCAGCACCCTATCTCATCTTCCAGTACCTTGAGTTCTCAAGGGTCAAGTCAATAGAAAAGGACTTCCCTGAGTTTCTTAGGATTCTTGCCGAGTCGCAGAGGTCCGGAATCAACCTTGCTGACGCGGTCAAGAGCGCGGAGAAAGCTTCCAAAGGACCTTTCAGGAAAGAGATTGAAAAGATGGCTGCCCAGCTTTCTTGGGGCATACCTTTCCCAAAAGTCGTCAAGATGTTTGAGGACAGAAGCAACTCCGTCTTTGTGAAGAGGATGATGACAATTGTCATGGAGGCCTACAGCTCCGGCGGCGACATTGCCGAGGCTATGGATTCAGTTTCTACAAATGCCAATGTCATAAAGGAGATGGAGGAGGACAGGGCATCCAAGCTCTACCAGCAGGTGGTTGTGATGTATGTCATCTTCTTCATCTTCCTTGGCATGGTGATTGTTCTTCAGACAATCCTCGCCCCAATGTTCCTTCTCCAGACCACAAGCATCCAGCAGGGCGGCGGCTTCCTTGCGGGTGAGGAAACCCTGCCACCGTCCTACTATAGGAACATGTTTTTCAACATGGTGATGATTCAGGGAGTCTTCACAGGACTCATCGCTGGCCAGCTTGGTGAGGGAAAGGTGGCGGCAGGCTTCAAGCACTCAGTCATAATGCTGGTCTTTGGTTTAGCCATCTTCACGATGGTCCTCCCGGCCGACCAACTCCTGATAGATGTCTACGAGCCGGCAACCTCGATTCTCCCCGGGGAGAATTTCCACCTTCAGGGAAGCGCTTACCACAGCGACGGCACCCCTGTCGTCGATGCAATAATCTACATCGAGATTGGCGATGACATATACAAGATAGACAACAAGGACAGGGCCGAGTTTGAGTACAGTGTGCCGCTGCCTACTGAGCCAGGCGCTTATGAAGTCAAGGTGACTGTCCAAGATGCGACGAACAAGAAGATGACAAAAAGCATCCAGGTGGTCGTCGGTGAAGACTAAGCTGCTGATAATCTTCCTCCTCCTTGCGCCAGCCCTTGCAGCGTGCCTGACCCAGGTCCCGCCGACAGCGGTGATAACCCCTGCCAAGGTTGAGGGTGGCCCTGACATAACCCGCGACTTCACCGTAAATGTCACAAGCAACAACCCGTGCGACTTCGGACCCGGTGACTGCCGCGATACCTTCCTGCTTCGCAACATCACCCCAACCGGCTGGAACGCAACCTTCAGCAGGGGCAGCGTTGAGGTGAGCTGCAGGGAGAGCAACTCGAGCTCGATTTTTTCAGTCACCCCTAAGGACCCTTACGTAATGATAGGCCACAGCTATGAAGTGGAAGCGGAAGCATACTACGCAGCTGGCGCAGGAAGGGGTTCGGCAACCTACTACATTCCTCCCTGCTCAGGCCTCCGCTGCTGCGGGGACAGGCTTTGCGACACAGGGGGGTATCCTCCTGAGAACCGGACCAACTGTCCTACGGATTGCTGCTCCCTTGAGAGGAACGGCATTTGTGAGCACTACTCCGACTGTCTTGACTACGACCCGGACTGCTGCAGCCTTGGTGAGTGCAGGGAAAGGGCCCGATTTGGCTGCGACCCAATAAAGAACCAATACACCTACTGCCACCTGACAGAATGCAGCGGGGGAGGCAGCGGCACAGGTTGCTTTGCCCCCGACTCAAACTGCTATGGCTATGAGGAATGCGGGACTGGCTTTTGCTACAACTCAACAGCATCTCCAGGATTTAACCTTCCCCTATGCGACCAAGAGTGCGCTCCCAACTCAGAGCTTCCCTTAATCGTCAGGTCGTATGACAGCCAGAGCTGCTGCGACTGCTGGGACGAGCCGTCAAGCCAGTGCATTGCCTGCGACTCTATCCCAAGCTGCTTCAACCTTACCTCTGACGGCTATGCCATCTATTCCGGCGAAAGCGTTTCAATCAGCTACAAGCTCAATGCGTCAGGTTGTCCGGCCGCAAGCGTTGTCAAGCTCAGCCTTGGCGGCCCGCTCAGGAACTTTGTCACCTTCCCAAACGGGAACAAACTCTTCCGTGTCGAGACAGGGCTCTATAAGTTTTCGGCTGTCGTCTCAAAGCTGCCCTCTTACATCCCTTCCGGCCTCTACCAACTTAAGGTTGGAGCCAGAATCGACAACGCTGACCAGGGAGCTGACATTGCACAGGTCATAGTTACCCCATCCCTTGTCTTTGAGACAGGGCGGGATGTTCGCGGAGGGATGAATGTCGGCTATGTAAGCAAGCTTGCCCCAATGTCCTACCGCGATGACATAGTTCCTGTCAGGGTGGAGGTGTGGGTGTGGTAAAGTCCCAAATCTCCCTTGAATTCATAACCTCTTCCATGCTTTTTGTCTTCCTCATGCTCTTTGTAGTGTCAAGCCTGCTCCAGTCCTACACCCTGATAGCTGACGACTCCCTCCAGAGCGAGGCAAAGAGTTCGGCAGACAGGTTTGTTTCCCAGCTTTTCAGCCACACAGGTGAGCTCGGGTGGAGCGAACCCTTCTCCACCCCTGCGATGGGGCTGCTTGGGGAAGAGGCCGAAGGCGTGCCTTACTTCACCACCCTTGTCTCAGCCGCGGGTGGCTCGGACCCACTTTCCCTTTCCCTCGCCTTCCTTGACGAGGACAACCTTCCCGACATTGCAGGTGTCGGGAGCGGTGGACCGCCATTAGATGATGAAAAAATCTTCATCCTTCTTGGCAGGGACAGGCAGGAGGCAAAGTATGCTGGAAAAGGATATTCAAACCTCTCCTCAGGCCTCCACCAGTTCTCGATTGCCGCCGGTGACATCAATGGCGACGGCTATGTCGATATAATCGCTTCCTCCCAATCCGCCGATGGGATGACTGCCTTCCTTGGCAACGGCCAAGGGCAGTTTTCCAACTTCACGCTCCAGTCTGCTCTTCCTTTAACCAGCAGCTACAGGAGCCTGAAGCTTGACGACTTCAACGGCGACCTGTACGCCGACCTTTTGGCAGTGAATAGGTCAGGTCAGGTGCCGGTAATCTTCTACAACCTTGGCAACGGGACTTTTGGTCAGGAAAATCTCCTCCCAAGCACAAAGCAGCACATGTCGTTTGATGTAGGCGACTTCAACAGCGACGGAAGCAAGGACATTGTCGGGGCAACATCATCAGGCATTACTCTTTTCATCAATGATGGGGCAGGCAGCTTTACAGAGGTGTCCTCTGGTTGGAACCTTCCCCAAACCGGCAGATACACCGACATCGCCACTCTTGATGCAAACGGCGACGGCCTTGACGATGCTGTCTTTTCCAGGGTGAAGGACCCGATCGGGTCTGACCTGAGAGGGGTTTACCTCTTCCTAAACAACGGCAACTCCTTCGCCTTGGGAGCCTGGATAGAATCCCTCTCCACCTTCTCCTTCTCCCTGAGTTCGGTCGTCGCGGACGACTTCAACGGAGACAGCTACCCTGACATAGCTTTTTCAACAGACGCGAACATCGAGCTTTTCCTCAACGACGGAACCGGCAGCTACACCAACTTCACGGAAGAGGCCTCGATGCCGACAGGCAACTTCCGCTTCCTCGCTGCAGGAGATTTGAACGGCGACAAGGTACCTGACCTCCTTGCCACCCAAGTCGGCTCAAACAATGTCTTCCAGCTGGTTAACGAGCCGGTGTTTTTCCAGAAGCCCATGAGGGAGCAGCCAATAAAGTATGACAAACTCCAGAAGTTCGCAGGCCTTTCCTTTGGCCAAGCCAAACACTTGCTGAAGACAAGCAGGAACTACCGGATAAAAGTCAGCTACCTCCCCTCCCTTGCAATAACTTCCTACTATGAAAATGAGGTCAACATCTCCTCCAACCAGCTTCTCAACACCTTTTCAAACGACGAGCCGGTGAGAATTTCCTTTGAAGTTGTTGGCAGCTCGTCCAGCCTTGTTCCGAAGGTCTACACTGTTGCTGTTGGCCCAAGCGGGCGGGGTCGGGTCTTCGGGGCTTCCAAGCATGGCGACTTCTACAAGGTGTCGCTTGACCTGAATGAGGTTGGCATCTACCGGCTTGAGACGGTCGCCATGACTGATGTCTACTACGGAAAGACCAAGGCCTTCATTGAGGTGATTGATTGAAAGGGTTTATGAGAAATGTGGAAGTGGTGCTTGCCATCCTCCTAGTCCTGACAACGTTCCAGTTCTTCCTGAGGTGGGACCAGTTTAGGGACGTGCCGGCATCAGCCGACCGCTCAGCCTACGAGCTGCTTCGCGCGCAGGGCTCCAACCTCAGGCTTGCCCTCTTCGAGCCTGCCGAGCTTGACAGCCTGATAAAACAATCTCTCCCGTCAAACCTGAACTACAAGATGGAGCTTGAGTACCTTTCCCCGTTCGACTACAGGGGGGTTGAGAACGGCAGCCAAGTCATCTGCCTGCCTTATGAATTTCCTCCCGGGACAGATGTCGAATCGATAGCCCTCTACGGCACCAACTCTTTTCCAATCCCTACAGAAACCAGAAGCAACTGGTACAGGCAGCCTTTCCTGATTGACACATCTGACAACCCGATTTCGAACGAGGTGCTCTCGGTCACCTTCTCCCTGCCCTATGTCGATTCCAATTCTGACGGAATCATAGAACGCCCCGCAAAGGATTCCCTTGAGCTCCATGTCGGGGCTGAACAGACACCCTTCAGGCTGACAAGCTTTGTCGATGGCGCCGACTCAACATCTGTTGAACTAGCCTTTAACGCAACAATACCCAAGGGCAGGCTTGTGAAGTCCTACCTATATTATCAGGTTGGTGAGTGGGATGAAGGCTAACCTCCTAGTCCTTTTCTTCCTCCTCTCTTCAGTCTATGCCTATTCAGTAGTCCCCCTCCCGGTTGAAAAATCCTCGCGCGCAACCATCTGCATCGCCGACTCTCTCCAGCTTGGGGAGCAGAAGGGGGCTTACCTGACCTACAAGGTCGGGACAGTCAACAAGGTTGCTATCCTTCAGACAGAATTTAACACCACCTTCTCATCTTCCTGGCTGCGGAACGCTAACTTCAGCTTTTTCATCAACCCGTTCGACGGCAACTACTCCCTCTACCTCCCCGGCCAGAGCCAGCCTGTCCTTTGGGGCTACGGCAATGCGTCGGGAACTTACGACGACGGGACAACCTCGGGCAATTTCGAGCACCCCGGTCCATCGCCAACAGTCAGGGGACCATACCTCCTAACCTCGGCTCCAGCACTCAAGTCAACAGTCCACTGGGTTGTTGAAAGCAACTACCTCCGCGTCGACCGCTACCTCTCAATCTATTCCGACCGGGCCGATGCCGAGCTTCAGATTCGGGTTTCCCCCAAGATGGAATCAATAGACCTCGAATCCTCCTCTTTCGACGCCGTCTGGCTTGACCGAACCGACTATCCCGCAGTCCATTCTGTAACAAAAGACGGCACCTACCTCGGCGGCTGGGGAACAACAATCTTCGACGACGGCGAGCCGTGGGTATCTGCCAGCTCGGCTGCCGGCTCCTCGATAGGAGTAGGCTTTGACCAGCCGTTCTGGGTGAACAAGAGCGACGGCTATCTTGTCCCGAACGAAACCCTCTACCTTTCCAACTCGTCCGGCACGAGCCTCTCAAAAAAACTCTCAATCATCTATTCGAACCAGAGTGCAAATGCGACAAGACTTGCCATGCTGGGCAAGGGCCTGACCACATCCTTCAACCTCTCCGCGTGGGACTACACTGACGGTCTTGGTTTTGGGCACAACTGGAGCAACATAACTGTTGTAAGCGCCGACCTGAATTTCACCTACGTGAGGCCTGAGATTGAACCAACAATAGCAACATTTGTTCTCGATGTGAAATACGCCAACAACACTTACCCGCTCGTCTGCGACCTAAACGGCAACAGCCTATTTTCATGGATGCCACAGAACAACACTGTCAAGTCAGTCAGCTTTGACCCGGCTTGGCTTAGGAACGAGGGGGAAAACAACACGCTCTCCTGCACTGCGCCTTTCAACCAAATCAACATGACGGGAATCAGCTTAAGGAAAGGCCATATGTCAAAACCTTCAGCCTACTCAGGTTTCCCATTCTGGAAGTCCCTGCCAATCAGGGTCTCCAACGACCACCCCTCCCAGATAAGGGTACCGAACGTAACCCTTGAAATCAGCAAGCTTGGGATATTTGGCATACCTACATCCTCCTTTGTCCTCCTTGATGAGTCAGGCAGGCCCTGCCCGCTTGAGGCAGGCTCAATGTCCCTGACATTTTCCACATCTCTTCCGCCAAACGCGACCAACACCTTTTACCTATTCTTCTCAGAATCCAGCCTGCTAAACCATGAAACTGCGGGAGACATCTTAGGAACCTTCTCTGTAACAAACTTCCAAAAGTCGAACAACGTGGTTGCAGACCTTGGCGAGCTGGCCTTCATCTCACCGCCACACCGAATCTCCTCAGCTTCATCCCCATCCCAGAGAATAATAACCCCCGGCGTAACCACCCAGATTGCCAAAAGGATGGTGTTCGACGAGGAGTCGTCAAGGGCGGCAATTGTGAAATTAACTGTATGGAGGAAGGCCTGATGAGGGGACAGTTTTTCGTAATGGCGGCAATCGTCCTGATATTCAACCTAATCGTCATAAACCAATTCATTGCGAAGAGCGCCCCGCCGGCGCCGACTGAGCATTTCGAGGAGCTCAACTACGCCCTCACCTTTGAAGACAACCTGAGGGATGTCGAGGCTTCGCCCCCTTACCTTCTGAAGAGAAACATCGGGTTGTTCCACCTGTCGTCCCGAAAGGCAACGTCCCGCGGCTTCTCAGTCTCGGTTGAGTGCTGCAAAAACAACCTTTGCCTCCCAACCTGCGCAGACTTCCCCATGACAAACATGACAAACATGACCCTGAGCTTCCACCTTACCAGCCCAACTATCGAACTCAGGAGCGAGCTGCCGTTCAGATGAAGTGTGCGAACGACTGGCAGTGGAAACCTATTTATGCCGG
>JAUXGB010000019.1 GCA_030622515.1 Candidatus Altarchaeota archaeon | reverse complement strand
GGAGTAAGGGTTTTCCAGAAAAAGCTTGATGACCTTCACACCTGCGTATTTCTCAAACATAATTTCACCGAACGATTGTTCTTTAGATAGAACAGTTGTTCTATATAAACTTTGTTCTCCTTGACTCTCACCGGCTTTACCACGAAGGCTTGGGCACAAGCAGAAAGAGCCAAAGCTGTATAGTGTACTTAACGAATCTGCCCTAATTTGTTCAGTGGATAATACAAACGTGCCTTTCCATTCCCGGCGCCATCAATCTTTCTTTTGATGCACGTTGTCTATTGACAACGGCACCCAGCTTTCAGCTGGGAAAAGAAAGCTTAGATATCACCAAAGAAAACGATAGGGGTCTTTGTAAACCCCAAAAACACTTTTGCTGAAGCTTAGGAACAGCTTCCTAGGCGCTAAAATCCCCTTTCTAAATCCACAAGGCTTAAAAAGGAATAGTGATAGGCTATACCACGTCACGGTGTAGCACAAAAGTTATATATTAGGGGTGCTATAGTATTACGAGGTAATACAAATGGATGAAGGAAACGGGGATGGCCTAAGAAAGTCGATAAGGACCTTCGAGGGCTGGTTGAGAGAAAGGAATTCAATGAGGCATGAGGTTCCTGAAAGACTGCCGGACGATGACTACCTTCCTTCAAAGAGACGTGGTCGAGGGGTATAGCCTGTTAAGCAATTTTCCCTAGGTCGCCGTTAATGACAGCTGGCTTCATGCCGAGCATTTCTTCCCTGTAAGACATATCCGGGACAGGGTTGAGGAAGTAGATTTTTTTCCTGAGGAAGAATGCCGCACCCAATTCTATCAGGGCATTGCCGCCAACGTAATTCTTTATCCCGTTCTTTGTGTAGTTCAGCATCAGGGCCGCGTCGGCCCATTTGAGTTTAGCGTAGTAGGCTTTCATCCGCCTGCGGCAAATCTTCCAGACCTCTTCCTGGTCGTCCCTTGCCGTCTCCTTACGAAACCTGTCAAACTCCTTTATGTGGACGAGTTTCCCCTCGTGATTCACAACGGTTGAGGGAGGCATCACAATCTGGTGGCCCATCCCTTCCAGCTGCCGCTTCACTTCTTCCCCTTTTTCGTGGAATGACAGGCTTACGACAAGGGCGAGCTTCATTTTATCATCTCCAGCTTTCCGTTAATGACGGTTGGCTTCATCCCTAAAAGTTCTTCCTTGTAGAAGATTTCAGGGATTTTGTTAAGCATGAAGAGCTTCTTGTCGAGGAAGAAGGCGAGGCCGATTTCCATCAGGGTGTTGCCGCCGACATAGCCCTTGATTCCTTTTTTGTCATGGTTGAGGACGAGAACAGCATCGGACCATTCGACCTTTTTGAAGTGGCTCATAATTGCTTCAGCCTTTCTGTCCCAGACCCAGTCCTCGTCGTCGCCGGCCGTCTTGCGAATCTCATAGTACTCTTTTACAGGAATCAGGTTCCCTTCGGCGTCTTTCACCTTAACGGGAGGGAGCTTAACTTCGTGGCCGGAGGCTTCAAGCCTTTTTTTGATATCAAGCATCTCGTCGTAGAATGCAATGCTGCCGCAGAGCGTTATCTTCATTTCTTCACCGTCTTCTCTGGTTTCTTTTCAGTTTTTGGTTCTTCCTTTTTAGGTTCCGGGTTTTTCTCCGCCTCAAGCTTGGCTTTGGCTTTTTCAACAGCCCTTGGCGCGAGCTTCTTGACTTCCTTCAGGACAGTCTTGTACTCGGACAGCTTTCTCTGGACAATCTGGTGTCTTTTCTTGTGGTCGATTTTTGGCTTCAGCCCAAGGAGGACTTCCGGGTTCTTGATTATTGCAACGGAGGCAATTGTTGCCGCTATTGCGAGGATGGTCATTAGGGTGAAGAGGAGCCTGAAGCTGAAAAGCTGGGCAATCAGGGCGCCGCCAACCGCTGCGATGGCAAGGGCAATGTTGGTAAAGCCCTCAAAGTAGGCCCACTCGGTTGACCCCTGTCCCTTGTCAAGGGAAATTGAATAGAGCGCGTCGAATGGCGGATTGATTATGGCAAGGGCAAGGCCGAGGATTCCCTCGACAATGAAAAGGTCGAGAGGGGTTTTGATAAAGAGGTAGCCTGCTGTGCCGACTGCTGACAAGGCGAAGCCGGTGACAATCATAAGCTTCTTGTTCAGCTGCTCCTGCCGCCCGATAATTATTGTTGCTACACCAGTCATGAGGGAGAATGTAGCCCAGGCCCCGCCGGCGTCAAGAATGCTTCCGCCAATAGACCCGACAAAGATGGCGTAAAGAGGCCCAAGAAGGCCTGCTGACAGGGAGGAGATTAAGCTGGCAAGGAGAAGAATCTTGATGTTGCGATTCATGGGAAGATGAGTCCTCCCCCTTTTTTATCTATTGTCCTGTGTTTTGGGGTAATGCATAAAAATAGCCCCAATTTAGCCTTAATATGAGGGAAATTGAGGAGAAGTGGCTTAAGGTTTGGGAGAGTGGCAGGATTTTCGAAGCCAACCCGGACGCTAGGAAGAAGTTTTTCATCACGTTTCCCTATCCCTATGTAAACGGGCCGCCCCACCTTGGTCATGCCTACAGCTTCTGCAAGGCAGATGTTATGGCAAGGTACAAGAGGATGAGGGGATACAATGTGCTTTTCCCCTTTGCTTTCCACGCTACTGGCGAGCCAATTATGGGCGTTGCTGAAAGGATTCGCCGGGGCGAAGCGAAGCAGAAAGAGATTCTTCTTGACGCCGGGGTAAGTGAAGGCGATGTTGAGAAGTTTAAGGACCCACTCTTCATCGTTTCTTACTGGCGCGAAAAGTGGCTTAATTGCATAAAGAGATACGGCGGCTCAATAGACTGGAGAAGAAGCTTCATAACAACAGACATTACCCCTACCTATTCAAAGTTTATCGAGTGGCAGTACAGGAGATTAAAGGCGCTTGGCTATGTTGTTCAGGGGACCCACCCGGTAATCTACTGCCCGAACTGCCGCTCGCCAACGGGCGACCACGACCGACTTGAAGGGGAAGGGGAATCTCCCGAGGAGTATGTTTTAATCAAGTTCAGGATGGGCGACTTCATCCTGCCCGCAGGAACCTTCCGGCCTGAAACCGTCTTTGGGGTCACTAACCTCTGGATAAATCCGGACGAGACCTATGTCAGGGTTCAGGTAGACGATGAGAAGTGGATAGTGTCTAAGCAGGCGGCTGAAAAGTTAAAAGAGCAGCTAAGGGATGTCCAGCTGCTGGGAGATGTCCGCGGCAGCGAGCTGGTTGGGGAGGTCGTTAACGAGCCGATAAATAATCGGGGGATTATGATACTTCCCGCCTCATTTGTCTCGGGGGAGAGTGCGAGCGGGATTGTCATGTGCGTGCCGGCCCATGCCCCTTATGACTGGGTAGCCTTGGAAGATTTAAAGAGGAACGAGAGGACGCTTGAAAACTTCCAAATCGACCCGCTTTACGTAGGCGCCCTTACACCGATAAAGATTATTGAGACGGAGGGCCTTGGCGCAAACCCGGCGGGAGAGGTTTGTGAAAGGCTCGGCGTTGCTTCGCAAGCTGATGAAGAGCTTTTGGAAAAGGCGACAAGCGAGGTTTACAGGAAGGAGTTCCACTCAGGGAAGCTGAACGAAACCTGCGGAACCTATGCGGGGCTGACAATTTCCCAGTCGAAGGAGAAGCTGACGCAGGACTTTGTCGCCGGCGGCATCGCAGACTCGATGTGGGACACAGTCAACAAGGTGGTTTGCCGCTGCAATACGAAGTGCATTGTCAAGATTCTTGAGAACCAGTGGTTCCTTAAGTTTTCTGATGAAGAGTGGAAGGAGAAGGTCAAGAAGGCTATGGAGAAGATGGTCTTCATCCCGGAAGCAGTCAGGTCCCAGTTCCTCAACACAATCGACTGGCTGAGAGACAAGGCCTGCGCAAGGAGAAGCGGCCTTGGGACTAAGCTTCCATGGGACAAGGAGTGGATTGTTGAAACGCTGAGCGACTCAGTCATCTACATGGCTTACTACACCATAGCCAAGGTGCTGAACGAGAGCAAGATTCCGGCGGAGGCCCTGACAGATGAGGTTTTTGACTACATCTTCCTTGGCAAGGGAGACATTTACAAGGTTGAATCAAGCCAGTTGCCAACGGCTAAAATCTCCGAGATGAGGAGGGAGTTCCAGTACTGGTACCCGGTCGACCTGAGGGTAAGCGCGAAGGATTTGGTCCAGAACCACCTCACCTTCTTCGTCTTCCACCACACGGCGCTCTTCGAGGAAAGGTACTGGCCAAAAGGAATCGCAGTAAATGGCTATGTTAATGTTCGCGGGCAGAAGATGAGCAAGAGCAAGGGGAACTTTGTAACCCTGCCGCAGGCGCTTGAGCAATTCGGCGCTGATGCCGCAAGATTTATCCTCATGTATGCCGGGGAGGGGCTGGACGACCCGGACTGGACTCCTTCTGACATAGGGAAACATTCCCAGAAGCTTGACCAGTTTCTTGCAACCATTGACGAGATAAAATCCCTTGGGTGGGAAGAGACAAGGATTGACAAGTGGCTGGTTTCGAGGATGCAGATGAATGTAAGGAGGGCGACCGAGGCCTGCGAGGAGCTGCGTACGCGAAGCGCGCTGCAGGCCGGCTTTTTCGACATGCTCAACGATGTCAAGTGGTACCTGAAGAGGGGCGGCCGCAACAGGAACACAATGCAGAAGGTATTTTCAACAATCTCCAAGCTGATTTCACCAATAGTTCCCTTCACGGCCGAGGAGGCATGGGGAAGGCTTGGCGGAAGCGAGAGTATTTTCAAGTCAAGCTGGCCGTCGTTTGACCCAATGCTCCTGAACGATGAGGTGGAGCTTGGGGAAGAGCTGATGGTGAAAACCATTAGCGACATAAAGCAAATACTTGAACTTGTGGGAAAAACGCCTGGGAAAATCCACCTCTATGTCGCGCCAAACTGGAAGAGGAAACTCATGCTGATGGTGAGCCAGAACAAGGGAAAGGACCACAGGGAGCTAATCATCCTTGCAATGGCTGACCCTGAGATAAAGAAGAAGGGGAACGATGCGGTTGCCCTTATCGGCAGGCTAGTGAAGGAGCTGAACAGGATTCCGGAAAATCTCCTCGCAGCCGAGGCCGAGCACTTTGCGCTTCGACACTCAAAAGAATTCCTTGAGGAGCAGTTCGACTGCAAGTTTGAAATCCAGCTTGCGGAAAAACCAGAGCATGACCCGGCGAACAAGGCGAAAAACGCGATGCCGATGAAACCGGCAATCTTTATTGAATAGTCAATGTCTCTTTGTCTAATTTTGGCGCTTCTTTTGAGAAAACGGAAAGAACTTCCGACTTAATCTCATTCATTCGCCTTTTCCATTCCTGAATGCTTATTGCATCGTTGTAGTTAAGGGCCCTGTATGAGAAAAGGGGCAGGAGGACTTTCTCAATCTTTTTGTATTCAGCCTCATTACAGCTTCCTCCAGCATATCTTTCATGAACCTCAAGAAAAACAAGGTCAAGATGGAAGTCATTGAATATCCTATCTTGTATGGCATCGAGGTCGTCTATCTCCCTGTATTTCCCTTCGTCATTAATTTCATGACCGTCGTTTCCGGAGTCATCGGGACCTCTCTGGAAGCAACCGGAATACCATCGTCTGTAATCCTCAAGACATTTTTCCTGCTCTAGATTCATAAACCTGATATGAATTTCTTCCTTAATAGATTATTCCTTGACAATCTTGTTCTCTCTTGGGAACTTCATGATGAAGGCTGTCCCGAACGGGGTTGAGAAATCCATTCTTGCGCCTTCCCTTCGAAGCCGCTTTGACCGTCTAATCCGCCTGTATGTTGATTCGTTGAATTCCATCATCATAACCTGCTCCCTTGGGTCATAGCTTTAAATAGACAGTCATCCTTTAAATACCTTTCGTCACCTAACAGGGGTAACCAAAAGGAATATATGTGGCAAGCTGCTTAATGCCATTAATGAGAGGCGGCCTATTCCTTGAGAGAAGCTCTGACAGAAGCATATTTGCTGAAGAGTCCATCCTTTACCCGGAACACCTGCCTGACATTTTGCCCCATCGGGAGGGGCAGATTTCCTATCTTGCAGACTGCATTAGGCCGGTCGCCAGCGGCAGCAAGCCGACAAATGTCTTTGTCCATGGTCCGCCAGGGGTTGGGAAGACAGCTGTAACCAAGTTTATCTTAAGGGAGCTGAAGGAAGGGACTGATGTTATCCCGGCATATCTTAACTGCTGGCAGCGTGACACAAGGCACGCCATTCTCACCCAGCTGGCCTACAAGATGGGGGCATTTGCGCCGCGGCGAGGAACGGCAACTGATGAAATTTACTCAACCTTTGTCGAGGGGGCGAAAAGATCCAAGCGAAACATGGTTGTCGTTCTTGACGAGGTTGACAAGCTCTTAATCAAGGACGGGTCCCAGGCTATTTACGACCTCCTGCGGGGAGAGTTTCAAAATCAGGTCGGGTTGGTTCTCATATCGAACGACGAGTATGCCCTGAGGCGGCTGGATGACCGGACGAGAAGCAGCCTGAGTGCGCAGGAAATCGAATATCTTCCATACAATTTTGAAGAATTGAAAGATATTCTTGGAAAACGGGTTGAGTTTGCATTTGTTCCTGATTCTGTCGAGGCAGGGGTTGTTACCGCTGTCTCCCGCTATGTTGCCGAGAATGGCGGCGACGTCAGGCTCGGGCTTGAATGCCTGTTGAGGGCTGGCCAGCTTGCTGATGTCAGGGGCAACAAGCTTAAGGTTGAGCACGTTCATGCGATTTTCAAAAAAATCCAGGGCTCAAAGCTAAAGGAGATGCTTGGAAACATCGGAGACGAACACAAACTGCTGCTGAAGGCCCTTGCGAGGCTGAGGGAAAAGGGGGATGTGAAAACCGGCGAGCTGATGGCGGCCTATCGGGCAGCCGGCGGCAAGGCAGCTGACAGGACTTTTCGAAAGTACATTAATGATTTGGAATCGCTTGGCTTTTTGAGGACGGAGAAAACGGGAAAAGGCTTTCGCGGAAAATCGAAGATAATTGATTTGAAGTTCGAGCCGTCACGCGTCCTTTCAATCCTGGAGGGAACAAGTTGAGTGGTTTTCTTGAGGAGCTTCCCTACATCCTGAGGCGGCATACCCTTAGGGATGAGATGTCGGCTGTTGAAGAACAATCCCTCCTGTTCAAGAAGGCCTCAAGGAAGAGGGAGGACTTCGCCTTCACCAACATCCTAGCGGTTGTCACCAGCAACAGGCTTGGGATGAAAGTAATGAGGACAGCTATTGACTTTGCTGTCGAGTTTGGCGCCGAGCTGTCCTTCATCTCACCTGCCGGATTTTCGGACGAGATGTTTTCCCACCTCAAGTCCTGCGGGGTGCCTCACACAATCCTGCCGAAGGCCCACACGATTGACAGGGATGTGATTTTTTTTGTTAAGAAGCACGGCTTCGACCTTGTAATAGTTCCTGAAAAGTTCAGGGACAGACTGAAGAAGATGAGCGTTGCGACCTCCCAGATTGTCAAGGGGGTCCGGTGCCCAGTGATGGTGATCAAGTAGTGGAAATAGCCATAATCATTTTTGCCCTCGTCTACTTTTTGATAATCACCGAACTGGTAAACAAGACGACGGCAGCCATGGGTGGGGCAATACTGATGGTGGCTTTCGGTGTCCTTACCCAAGGACAGGCCTTTAGAGCAATCAGCTTTGGGACCATCGCGATTGTAATAGGAATCCTGATGACGGTTGAGGTTGTTCGGAAGGCCGGCGTCTTCAGCTACCTTGCAATAAAGACGGTCAAGGTCACCAAGGGCAACCCGCTGAAGCTGATGGTTATGCTTTCCCTTCTCTCCTATGTCATGTCGGCCTTCCTCAACCCTGTAACAACAATAATCATCCTAGGCTCCCTGACTGTTGTCGTCTGCAAGGAGCTTAAGCTGTCGCTTCCGCCGTTCCTTATAGCTGAGGACCTGATTGCGGGGCTTGGTGGCATGACCTTCCTGATAAGCTCGATAGCAAACATCCTGATAGCGAAGTCAGCCGGCTTTTCTTTCCTCTTCTTCGTCTCGAATACCCTCCCTCTTGTGCTTATCCTCCTGCCTTTAACAATCATCTTCTTTGTCTTCTACTTCAAGATACCAAACAACAACGAAGCCGACCTGAGTCACTTTGACGAGACAAGCGCGATAAAGAACAAGGCAATGTTCTTCGGCGCAATAGCCATCTTGGTCCTAGTAATGACCGGATTTGCATTTTCCGAAACGCTTGGGGTATCGATTGAGTTTGTCGCCCTTTCTGGAGGAGTCCTCGCCCTCTTGGTAAGCCAGCTTGAGCCGGAGAAAATCCTTGGGAAAATCCCCTGGGAAACAGTTTTCTTCTTCTCAGGCCTCTTCGTAGTAATAGGGGGGCTTGACCATTCAGGCGTCCTGAAGATTTTCGCAGACATAATCTCCCCCTATGTCAACGACCCAACTTGGGGAACTATGGCTTTCCTCTGGGTCACAAGCCTTATCTCAGGGCTGATGGATGAAATCTCCCTGACAACAGCAATCCTTCCCGTAATCGCTGCCCTTGACGTGCCGTCAAAGATTTCCCTCTACTGGAGCACAGTAATCGCAGCCAACATCGGTTCCAACCTGACGCCTATCGGTGCTGTGTCAAGCATACTTGCGCTTGGCATTGCGAGAAACGCAGGCGACTCAATAAATTTCAGGGAGTTTCTCAAGGTGGCGCTGCTGCTCACCATACTCCAGCTAATTGTCTGCAGTATTTACATCTATTTCATGTACTAAAGGAGTCCGTAAGGCACAACTGCCCAGAGGAGGTAGTGGAGGATTTTTGCGATAAAGGTGAATGCGAGGAAGTCCTTCAGATTCATCTCTGAAATTCCTGCAAGAAAAGTCAACGGGTCAAAAAGGGGCAGGGGAAGGGTGGCAAAGATAATCAGTGCCCAGCCACCGTACTTGTCAAAATACCTTTTCGACTGGTTGAGCGTCATGGCATCAACATGTTTTTTAACCCACTTTTCCCGAAGGAAGTAGGCTAGGGAGTAATTTATCAACCCCCCAAGAAAGGCCGCAATAATCCCTATTGCGAACACCCTCAACGGGCTGGCAGCAAGCTTCATTGCTGATGCAAGGTAGGCATCTGTTGGGAAGGGGATAAGAGTGTTTCCCATAAGGATGGCAACAAAGGTGCTGTGGTCGCCGTAAAGTGCGATGAAGGATGTGAGGTATGTGTGGAGTTCAACATTGGTTTGCTCGAGATGGGAGACATAATTGACACAGTAGATTGTGAAGATTAGGGCAATCACTGTCAGGATTAGCAGCTCTTTCCGCCACTTCCTCGCCCCTTTCTCTATCTCTTTTTGTAAAGCGCCCTTTTCCACCAAAATCCATCACTCTTGATAACCTTGTCGAACAGCCTTTTCCCTTCCTTTGTCAAAAGCCTGACCCGCGTGTTTTTTATCCATTGCCTGACTGCGTACTTTTTCATCTGGGGTTCGTATTCCTTCAGCTGAACAATCATCTCAATAAGCTCAGCATCCTTTGCTGTCTTTGCGTCAAGTGTTTCCTGCCTGTCGAATTCCTCAAAAAGTTTTGCAACGCTGCCAAACTTCCTGTAATCCCTCTTCCAGTCGCGCAAGGCCTTGGCCTCAACATCTTTCTGCTTGATGTACTTCTTCTCAATCTTGTTCAAATCCCCGACCCGCGTCTCAACAATCTCATGAAAGAGGGTCATGGTAGCGCACCTTTCGGGATTTGCGCCCGTCTCTTTCGCGAGGAGATAGGCAACAATGGCAGCCCGGTGGCTGTGCTCGGCAACCGATTCGGGGTTCTTTATCCCAGCATGGGTCCAGCCGCTCCGTGGCGTCCGTTTCAGCTGGCCTATTTCGAAAAGAAAGTCAACAAGCTCGTCTCGCTTAGCCATGGGGGAAATCGACCTTGCAAGCATAAAAAGGGTTTGGTGCGGCGGCCGGGATTTGAACCCGGGTCCCCACCGTGGCAGGGTGGAGTCCTACCAGACTAGACTACCGCCGCGCAAAAAGAAAGCATTTCCCGCCTTTTTAAATCTTTACCACACCTACTGTATCGCCGGCTCGAATAGGCCAAGGTGGCAGAGGAGCGGGAACCGCGAGCCGTGGGCTTCCTCGTAAATAACCCAGCCGCCATGCTGCTCGACATAATTATACTTGCAGGAAAGACACATGTCGAACATCTTAACAAAGTAGCTAATGACGCCTCCCTTTTCCGCGGTGAAGGGAACGCTTCCCTTTTCCCTCAAAGCATCTAACAAGTCCGCCTCCTCGGCAGGCGTTATGACTCCCCTGTCCACCCAGCGGTCAAGCCTGCTTTCGAGAACCGAAGCCTCTGGAACAGTTTCAAAGGACATCCTTTCTCCCCCGGCAATTACTGTAAACTTTGGGGTTAGAAAACCAGCAAGAACAGGAACCAGGACCAATATTGCAATCAAAACAGCTAATTTTCTCATCCTAATCACTTTGGTGGGCCCAGGGAGAACTGTAACGCACCTTTTATAAAAAGGTGCACCAAAAGCGTTGGTCTTGACTCGCGATGGGCTTTCCAAAGACCTGAAAGTGATTTGGTTCTGGTGGGCCCGGGGAGAATTGAACTCCCGATCTTCGCAGTGTCAGTGCGATGTCATAGCCACTAGACCACAGGCCCGTGTTAGAGGGATAATTAGCTGCGGTTTAAAAAGCCTTTGCCCTCGTCCAGAGGGTCTTAAAGTATTCACCCATGGCCTTTGAAAGACCTGAATTTTTACCTTGTTGATTAATTCCCCTGACCGTAAAGAATGAATGGGTGGAGTGTCTGTCTTATTTTTATGCAAAAGCAAAACAAACACTCCATGAATTCTTATTGCCTGACCTTGGTGAACTGAAGTTAACTGAAAAGTATATAAACTTAAGTTTATAGATATGAACTAGAATGGACACTCGGAAAAAAGAGCTTACTTGGCTGCAGGGCAGGATATTTCGTCTGCTGTGCGCCCGGGCAGGGCGGGTTTTCAACCAGAGGGAGATATCGAAGTTGCTTGGCGTTTCGCCTACCGCCGTGGGGAAGGCCATTCCTGTATTGAAGAGGAGAGGTTTGGCGAAGGTGGAGAGGAACAAGGCGAGGATGATGGTGCTGGTGAGCCTCAATAGGGACAGCGGGAGGACTGTCGCGCTCAAGCGGGTGGAGAACCTGCGCGCCTTCTACGAGTCAGGGGTGGTCGAATTCCTTGAGGAAGAGTTTCCTGGTTGCGGGATTATCCTTTTCGGGAGCTACTCGAGGGGAGAAGACGTGGAAAGGTCAGACATTGACATCGCGATTATCGGGTCGAGGAAGAGAGCTGGCGACCTTAGCCAGTTTGAAAAGGAACTGGGAAAGGAAATCAGGGCGCAGAGTTATGGCAAGCTAGACCTCGTTGATAAAAACCTGAGGGACGGCATACTCAGGGGCATCGTAATACATGGGCCACTTGAACTCGGGACCGGTTAAGGGTTTTAGGGAATTTATCGGGGCTGGTGTTGTAAGGAAGATGGCACCTGATGCGGCAAGGGCAAGGTCGCTCGCCGGCGAGGCCAAGAGCAGGAAGAAACTTCTCGCTGAAATTAGGGAGAAGGTTGGGCTTTCGGACGACAACGCGAACTATTTTGTCGAGATGGCTTATGACATCCTTATCGAGTTGCTTAGGGCGAAGCTGGTGGCGAGAGGGCTTTACGCCTCTGGCGAGGGAGCCCACGAGGCAGAGGTATTTTTCATGCTTGAACTCGGCTTCTCAAGGGGCGAAACCGAGTTTATGAACGGCTTGAGGTACTTCAGGAACGGCATACTTTACTACGGCAAAAGGTTTGATGCCGATTACGGGAAAAAGGTTCTTGCCTTCCTTGACAAGGTTTATCCAAGGCTTATGGCATGAAAAAGGCTTTGCCAGACAATAGAGAGATTTTAGTGAAGAGGATGGCAGTTATTTCGTTTTGACAAAACATGCCAATAGCTTTAGAAATGTATTTAAACCATCTCTTAGTGGTTAATCAATGTCGAAGACTGAACTTCAGGTTATTGAGAAAGCCCTTGAGGAACTAGAGGCTCAGGGCGTTATTGTTAAGGGAGATGTTTATGGTCAGATTAAAGGGCATTCCATTTCAGATTCACTTTACCAAAGGCTTGTAAAAGAGATTGATGACAGTGTTTTGACGAAAACTCCGATGGATCCGGTTTGTGAAACGGTTTCAGTTGTGATTACACCGCCTTCCCCCGGACTGAAGGAACTTGAGGAGCTTAACAAGTGGAAGGACGAGGTTGAGAACTACATTGTTTCAGAACTGGAAAAGAGCGGCTCCTATTCAACTGAAGGCAAGCTTGAGGAAAAGCCAGATTTCAAAACCCAATACTGGAAGCTTAAGGATGGAAAATATGCCGGAAGGGACGAAGGCAAAGGCGAGCCTGTCCTGGCTTTTGGTTCTCGGGAATTCACCCAGCTTGTTGGGGTCAAGAGCACTTATTGTAACGGGCCAACCGCACTTACAACATTTACAACTTCAGACCCTGAGATGAAGAAACGTCTAGGTCACCCTTCTGAAGAGGACCTTTCAATTGAGCTTGACGAATCCCCGGATCAGGGAGGGGAGCAAAACCCCCAGTTACCTTTCTTTGGAAGCATCTTTTTGGACTTCAAACCATATGACGTGTCAGGGAATAATGGGTTTGTATCCTATAGTGAGCTGCAAAGGCATTTTGCTGCCATAGAAGGTTAGATGGCGGACGGGGTGGGATTCGAACCCACGACCTCGAACTTAGGAGGTTCGCGCTATATCCAGGCTAAGCTACCCGTCCAGAACCCCTCCTTTTCCAACGGTTTATTTATATTTCGGGCGCTTTCGGCTAACTATGGACTTTGATTCATGGTTTAGGGTCGTTCTTGGCTATAGGAACCACACCTTCCTAAACATGGCCATTTCAGAGAAGATGGCTGCCGTTGCTGACCTGAGCAGGGGGGAGCCACTCCTTAACCAGTACCTGAGGAACGAGGAGCTCCAGAGAGAGGCAAAAATGGCCCTGAGCGCATTAAAGCTTTTCAGGGACGAGGTTGAAGATAATGACGGGCGGGAAGCGAGGAGCCACATCAAGGAGCTTATAACCCAGTGCGCAAGAATAAAGGCATCAATAAACATAATGAGGAGGAGAGAGAATGGAGAAACTCAAGAACCTAAAACTCCAAAATCTTGAGCGCGGACTGGCAGCTGCAGTCTTCGTCCTGATGGTCATTTTCCTCCAGACCCTGCCAAGGGAAATGGGTGCGACCGACATTCTCACCCCTTCCGGCTTTCTTGGAGCGGCGACATCGCTCATTCTCCCTTTGATATTCTTCGCTCTCCTTTCCGCAGTCACTGTCGTTTATGGCATGGTCTCTGTCGGGAGGATGCCAATTGGAATAGCTCTGGCCCTTGCGTCAGTCGCCGGGATTGCCCTGCTTGGACCAAGCCTTCATGTGGTAGCTTTCAGCCTCATAACAGCCTACACCATGCTTTACTATTCGAATTCGTCCCGCCGCGAGTCAAAGGAGAGGAAGAAGGTTTCAGTCAACCGATGCACCCTGTGGGGCCTGTCCAATATGACCTTTACCTTTGTCGTTGGAATCTGCCTTGCATTCTTCCTCTGGTACAACCCCATTGTCATGGAGCAGGGTTTCCAGATACCTGAGCCGCTGGTGGCGCTGAGTTCAAACTTCGCAATTTCGACCTTCACCGGGCAGGGCTGCACCCCTGATATGAAGCTTGGCGACTGCATTGACTTGATTGTTGACAGGGAAGAAGCCCGCCTGAGAGCGAACGCGAGGGAGAAGTGCGCCGGGGATAATGCCTGCTATCAGGCTGTTGACCGGCAGATAACTGAAGAGCGGCCTGAGTTCGAGAGGAAAACCATTGAGAACATGGCAAGCCAGCTCGGGATTGAAGTTGACGAGTCCAAGACAGTCAGGGAAACTGTCGTTGACGTGATTGAGACAAGGGCGGATGACTTTTTCGGGCCAAACAAGCACTTTATTGCGCCGGCAATTGCAATGACCCTCTTCGCAATCCTCAACGGGGCGTCAGTAATCATCTTCCCAATAGTCCTCTTCTTCTCAATGCTAATCTTCAAGCTGCTTGTGTCGATGGAACTAATCAAGGTCGAGCTGAGGAATGAGCAGGTTGAGGAAATCGTCATCCCCTAAGCTTTATAACCCCGAAAAAACAATCTTTCTACGTGCCGTGGTGGCAGAAACTGGTTAATGCGCAAGACTCGAAATCTTGTTCCCTTTGGGAATCGCAGGTTCAAATCCTGCCCACGGCGCCATCAACCTTTCTTTTGTAAAAGAAAGCTTAGATATCACCAAAGAAAACACTATCCTTTCGTTTCTAATCTTGCGCCTTCGACGCCCAAAGAAGTCTTCAAAGCCTTGAAGCCGCGTGCTTCATATGCGTTCCTCAGTTTTTTCGCAGCTTTTTCGTCGCTGGCAAGGGCAATCATTCCGCCGCCTCCTCCTCCGCCGGTCAGCTTTGCACCAAGGGCGCCATTGGCTATCGCGAGCCCGCAGAGCGAGTCAAGCTTCTTTGTTGAAACCCCGAGCTGCTTCAAAAGAATATGGTTTCGGTTCATCAGCTTCCCAATCTCCCCGAGGCTGTTTGTTTTCAACAAATCAATCGCCTTTAGAGAAATGGAATCAATCTCGTCAAGGATTTTGTCAACGCTTTCCTGATTCTGCTGGCGAAGCCGCCGGACTGCAGGAACGGTCACGGACGTCTTTGATGGGTCGCCGCTGTTGACAAGAACAAGAGGCAGCTGCTGGTTGATTTCAAGGGTCTTAACACCCTGCGATTTCCTGTAAGACACATAGCCACCATAAGTTACAGTGCTTGTATCAATTCCGGAAGGGGTTCCGCCGTGGGCAACAACATCGCCGAGGTAAGCGATTTCAGCAATTTCCTTCTTCCTTATCTCCTTCCCAAGAAAGTTGGCAAACGCCATTGCAATGCCTGCGGATTTTGAGGCGGAGCGGCCTATCCCTGTCATTGCGTGCCTGAAGCTCAGCTCAATCCTTGCGTCCTTGTATCCAAACCTGTCCATGGTCTCGGCCGCGACAACCATAAGCGAGTCGACAAAGCTCATCGCCTTCAAAGAATCAAACTCTTTCTCCGCGTAAAGCCTGCGGAACAGCTCCAGCTTGCCGAAGAGCTTCTCTTTTGAAAAGACCGTCTTCTTCGGCGCGAGCTGGCGAATGAGTTCCACACCATTCTTTCCTTCCGAAACCTTTACCGTAACCCTCTCATCCACGGCGCCAGCTATGCCAAGCCTGTCGTAGACGACTGCGTGCTCTCCAAAGAGGATGACCTTCCCCGGGACGGTGCAAATCATAGTCATCTCCTATTTTCCAATTTTATATTGGTTGTGGCCTAAACCTGTTGTTTCCAACAGAAACAGTTAAAAGTAATATCGGATTCGATATTGAAGGTGACTTAATGCAGATGTTTATGAAGGGACTACTTGAGCTCTACGTACTTAGCAAGGCGAGGCGGGGGCCTGTGTCTGGCAAGGAGATTATCAGAAGCGTTTCAAAGGCGACAAAGGGCCGCTGGAAACCAAGTCCCGGCTCGATATATCCCATCTTGGCATCGGCGGAGAAGCAGGGGCTCTTAAGACAAAAGCCAAGGAAAAAGGGCAGCGGCAGGAAGGTAGAATATGCTCTGACTGCCAAGGGAAAACTCCAGCTTAAGGGCAAAAGGAAGAAGTACCTTACCGAGTCAAGCAAGGAGCTGCTCCAGCTCTTTCCTCTCCTTTACGAAATTGCCGGCATCACCGTGGATGAGAAGATGATAGGGCTTGTGACAGAGGTGGATGAGATGTTGTCGGTTTACAGGCGAAACTTGATACTTCTTTACCTTCAAAAGCGGGTGGAAGAGCGTAAGGTGGCAATAACCGGAACGGTTGAGGCCATGTTAAAGCACCTGCAGGAGTTTGAGGGGAAGAGAGCGTCGAGTGGAGGTGTGATGAGATGAAAAAGCTGGATTCGACTGTTTCAATGTGTCCTGCCTGCCTGAAGCCTGTCCCTGCGACGGTTGTCGAGAAAGATGGCAAGGTGTTCCTTAGAAAAAAATGCAAGGAGCATGGCAATTTCTCTGAGATTTACTGGCACGATGCAGAAGAGTTCTCACGCTTCAACAAGTATCCAAGCGATGTTGACAGCTCGAACAAAACGGCTAAGGGATGCAATGTCTGTTCATACAGGCGCGGCCTCTGCAAGACTCACAAATCAAACACAGCCCTCAGCATAATAGACCTGACCAACCGCTGCAACCTGAACTGCTGGTACTGCTTTGCCAATGCAAACAAGGCAGGCTTTGTCTATGAGCCGACAAGG
>JAUXGB010000015.1 GCA_030622515.1 Candidatus Altarchaeota archaeon | reverse complement strand
ATCTGCGGACAGGCACCAAGCAACTATCCGGAATTTACGGAATTCCTTGTGGAGTGCGGGATAGATGAAATCTCTGTCAACCCGGACGTGGTCGAGAGGACAAGAAAGATTGTCGCAAGCGCTGAGAAAAAAATCATGCTTCGCAGGCTTCAGAAGCTGGCGGACAAGACGTAATTGGGAGGGGGGAGAGACAGGGGAAAACAGTGAGACTTTCCGAATCAATCCTCAAGGGCCTGACTGAGGTCAGGTCTGGCAGTTTGTTCAATAAGTTCGGTGTGAAGAAAAGGAGGTCTGTTTTTTTCTTTGAGGAGATTCTCGCCGACTATGTTCTTGCAGGAGTCAGGAAAAAGAAGTCGAAGCAGTTTGAGGAATCCGGTTACAAGTGGCTTGCATCCGGCTTCCCAGAGTCAATTCCAACTTTTGTAAGGACCTTCCCAACATCGTTCATGAACACCGTTGTTAACAGGATGCACATAACCACTGGCGCCTTCGACAGCCTGAAGGTTTCCGTCCTTAAAGGCGACAGGATAAAAATCGAGGTTGAAAACCCTTTCACAACCAGGGTCCACGGGAAGAATCCCACAGAGCGCGGCTGCTGGAGGGCCATGGTCAGCGCAATCTACGGACGTGAGGCAGTCTGTGTCCACGCAAAACAAAGCAGGAAGAGGTCAGAGTTTGTTTTCAGGCTGGGAAAGCGCTGGCATCCGCCCAAGTGCAAGGACAGGAAGACTTACCTTAGGCTTAACAGAGAGGGTGTTGAAACCGGCCCAAACCTCAGCAACCTCCTGAGCAGGAAGGAGTTTGTCCTCAGGGATAACAACCTTTGTTTCAAGGGCCACAGGCTTGTCTACTCTGAGAACACAACATTTCATCTTGCCGGAATCTACTGCTTGCTTCCTAAGGACCTGCTGCGAATCTCTGAAAAATTCGCCAACAGGCTTTTCGAGAGGACGACAAGGGAGAAGAAGCTTAAGATTGTGAAGGCTCTTTTTGAGGCGACCGGCTGGGGAAAGCTGTCAGTTTCAATCAGGGGAAAAAGGATGGTTCTGAAGATGGTCAATCCCCCCTATGGGTTCCAGATTGAGAAAGACAACTGGGTTTTCTTCTCGCTGGTTTTCGCCGGATTTCTCAGAAGGGAATTTCCAAGAATAAAACTCCGGGGCTCGAAGCTCTCAAAACACATCCTCTCCATCTTCTACTCCCTATAAGAAGGAATAGAGCAAGGTGGCAAAGGGAAGAGATATGAGGCCGTACCAAATGCTTTTCCACGACCTGACAACAAGGTTTTTTCTTGCCGCGTAAGCTGCTGACAGCTGGGATGGGAAGAGGACGAGGAAGGGCCAGGCGCCCTTGGCAGCTATCAGGAGAAGGGGCAAAAGTAGCAGGGGGGGAACAAGGCACTGTGCGTTTTTCTTCCCTATCCTGACTGGCAGCGTTATGACGCCTGCCTTCCTGTCAGAGCGGAAGTCCCGCAGGTCGGATATCAGACTCCCGCCCATTATCATGAGGGTTATGATGGCTGTGACGAAAAGAATATCTGAGAAGGGTTTTGATGTTCCTATCGAGCCATAGATTGCGGCAATCCCAAAGCCGGCTGCCGTGTAGATGTTTTTCAGGAACCAGAGCTTCTTCAGCCTCAGGTGATTGTAAATCAGGGGGACGGGAATGACGAGAAGAACTACAAGAAGGTGGTTCCTGCTTGTCAGGCTTGCAAGGAGGGCGGAGAGGACAAAAAGAATCAAGACAATCACTTTTCCCAGATGGCCTTTCCTAACAAAGTGGTTCAGCCTTCCCCTGTATAGCAGGTCTTCCTTCCTGTCGGTCAGGGAATTGTCCGCATAGGCTGCACTGCAGAAGAAAAATGTTGACAGGGCGAGAGGCAAGGCTTTCAGCGATGGCGAAAGCAGGAAAAAGTGACTTGCCAGTGCCATGGCAACCGCCGACACTGCCACCTTAAAGCGCGTGAATCCCAGAAGCTCCCTTAACCACTTCACCCTCTCCCCTCCTGTAATTTTCGAACATCCGGATGAGCTGACTCTCGTTAAAGCTCCTCTTCTCCCTCCCGGAAACTGTCTTGACCTCGTCAAGAAATTCGACGAGGGACAACTCACTCACTTCCCCGAACTTTTTCGAGAGAACGTGCCTTATGATTCCCCTCCCGCTGTGCTTTCCAAAAACAAACCGCCTCTTGTGCCCCACAATCTCCGGGGAAGCATATTCATAAGTGAGGCGGTTCTTTATCACAGCGTGAGCATGCGTTCCGGACTCGTGTGCGAAAGCATTTTCCCCAACCCAGGGTTTGTTTGGATGTATTCCAACATTGGAAAAGGATGAGACCTTCCTGCATAAGGAGAGGAGCTTTGGCTTTTCTATTCCTGTCTGCCCCCCGTGGAGAAGCTCAAGCCCCATAATGACTTCTTCAAGCGCGGCGTTGCCTGCCCGCTCCCCAATCCCGCAGAAGGTTCCTGAGAAACCATCAGCCCCGGCCTCAAGACCGGCAAGGGTGTTGGCTGTCGCCATCCCAAAATCATTGTGCATGTGAAGGAGAAGCTTGCAGTTGGTTCTTCTCTTGATTTCCCTAACAAGCCCGGTGGTTTTGTCAGGAGTCATGCAGCCCAAGGTGTCGGCAAGGAAAAACGCCTCAAGCTTGCCTTGCATCTTCCTTACAAAATCGATAAGGTAGTTGGTATCGGCCCTTGTCGAGTCCTCGCCGGCAAAGTAAACCTTTAGTCCCCTTGCCTTCGCATACTCCACCATGTCTAGGGACTTTTGAAGCGCCACTTCCCTTGTGGTTTCAAACTTGTACCTGAGCTGGATATCTGAAAGGGAGGAAAACAAGACAATGTTAGTGCATCCAAGCTCGGCGGCAAGGTCGACCTGCCCTTTCCTCTGCATGCAGGAAGCAATCAGCTTTTTCCCAAGCCCTTCACCAACAAGCTGCCTGACAAGGGCACTTTCTTCCCGCGAGACTGCCGGCATTATATCTATCAGGTCAACCCCAATCTCTGAAATTTCGTGGGCCAGCTCCCGCTTCTCAGCCCTAGAAAAATACACCCCCGGCATTTGTTCGCCATCCCTAAGAGTGTTATCACAGATAGTCTTTAGTTTATACATGTACCCCCAAAAGATAAATTAAACTGGCAGATATTTATACATATCGGGGAAAAGCATAAACCACTTTCAAGAAGGGTTGGCCATTCCCTTTAACAAAATGGCAAAAAATTGCAAGAATAGGGCTATATTTATAAACAAAGAGTGGTAAATCGAAAACATGGCCAGTATTGATTCAATCGATGTTGAGCCTGACAGGGTTGTTGCAAAAGTCGTTTTGTCGATTGAGGAGTACGGGGCGCTGAACTCTGCAACAAGAGATATCCTAATAGCCCCTGTTGGCCATGACAACTTGGAGCTGCTGCTAACTGTGGGCAAGATAGGGAACGGGAACAGGATAATGCTTCCGAACCGCGTCCTCAAAGCTGTGGGGATAGACAAGCTTCCGAGAAAGGCGCCAGCCAAGATTTTTTTTCTCAGGGGAAATAAGTACCTTGTCGCCTGCATCGAGGGCGACAGTGAAGGAATACCATTTTTCGAACTGAAACATTATGGAGAGTTGAAGTAAGTGAAACGAATAACAACCAGTCTCAAAGGACTTGACAAATATCTTAGCGGTGGGTTTCCGGAGAAGGCAGTCATCCTTCTCTCAGGCAGCCCTGGGACAGGGAAGACCCTTCTTTCCCTAAACTATCTTCTTGAAGGGGCACGCCGGGGCGAACGCTGCTGCCTCGTAACTCTCAACGAGTCAAAGGAGGAGATAATACGCGAGGCGCAAACAATCGACTCGATGAAAGATATTGAAAAACACATTCCAAAAACCCTTGCGATAGAATATATCGACCTCAACGGCTCATTCAAGCTTGGTGATTTTGTCAACCTGATTGAAAAGTATCCCGAACTAGACAGGATATCAATAGACAACCTGAACAAGCTTCTGATATTCTCGAAGGACGAGAAGGATTACAGGATACAGCTCTCCCGGCTGATAAAAATCCTGAAGAAGAAGGCAAGGTCAATCCTCCTCCTTGCGGAAACAGTTGACGGGGGACTTGACTCAGGAAACTCCGAGGCTTTCGAGTGCGACGGCGTGATTAAAATTTCCTTCCTCGAACTTGAGGAAAAGGTGCAAAGGCTTCTGAAAATCTACAAGATGAGATACACAGACTTCGAGCCGCTTCTTGGAAGGCATCTTGTAATAGACAAGAAAGGAATCAGGATTGGCAAGGGCTACACAGTCTAAACCTTACACATCTTTTCCGCCAAGTCGATAGACTTTTTTCCAAGCCGCCTGATATTTTCTCCAACCTCGGGGCCGTCTAAATCTTCCCTTGAGAACCACTTCCCGTCCCCAACCTCATCCATCTTCAATTTAACTTCCCCGCCAACAGGGACGGCGACAAAAATCAGGTTAATGTGGTAGTGGTCATCATCGACAGTGTCCAACCTCAAATAGGTCGGGGTGGTAAGCATCTTTACGGTTGGTTCGTCAGCTGCTGAATCAACTTCTCCAAGCAGCATTATGTCGAGGCCGGTTTCTTCCTTGGCTTCCCTAATCGCCGTGGCGTCAGGCGTCTCCCCTTCGTCAACATGGCCTCCCGGCGCCAGCCAACCGCCAAGCTTCTTGTGCTTGATTAGAAAAATCTTCCCGTCCTTGATTATGTGGGCATCAGCAACAAAGTGCATCATTTCTTAACCGCCTCCCTCACGGCAGCCGCACAGTCCTTCGCGACCTGCGTCGGGTCGCCTGAGGCGTCAATATAGACAGGCTTGAACTTGACTTCCAGAGCCGGGGGCAGCTTGTGGTACACTTTAGTCTGCTTCTTTATGTGCTTCTCAGTCTCAAACTTGTCAAAATCCCTGTTCTCAAGTCCCCGCCTCTTGACAAGCTCCTCGAGAGGAACCTTAAGGATGAGCTGGAGGTCTGGGTAGTTCTTGTCATACCTGTTGATTACATCCAGCCAATCCTCGTCAACCTTGCCGATAACCCCTTGGTAAATCAGGGTAGAGAGCAGGCCCCTCTCCTGCACAACAATATAATCCTCTTTTGACTTTCTCAACGGTTCAAGAAACTGCCTGTCATGGTGAAGGTGGTCCATTGCATAGCCAAGGGCAAACACCTCCGGGCTAACATTGTCTGACGAGTTCCTGAGAATTTTCAGGAAGCCTCCGGTAATCAAAACCGACGGGACAACCGTCTTCTTCACAATCTTTTTCGGGAAAGCGCGCCTCAGCTCCTCGACAAGAAGGTTGGCAATTGTCGTCTTCCCGGTAAAATCAGGCCCTTCAACAGAGCAAACAAACACGCCCATAGCTAAATCAAAGCACCAGAGTTAAAATAGCTTACCCAAGGACAACCCTTGCGTCGACAGCAATCGCGTTGTCCCCGGCCATGACTGGGTTTATGTCAAGCTCGACCAGACCTTTCTCGGCGACAGCCAATCCTGACACTTTAACAATCAACTCTGCCAGCTTGCCAATATCTGCCGCAGGCTTGCCTCGGAAGCCTTTAAGGATTTTTGACGCCTTAGTCTCCTCAATCATCCCAAGAGCCGCTTTCTTGTCAACTGGACAAAGCCTAAAGGAAACATCCTTGTAAATCTCGACAAAAACCCCTCCCATGCCAAACATAATGGTTGGGCCAAAAACCCTGTCCCTCTTGACACCAATAATGACCTCGGTTCCCGAGGTCTGCTCCTGAAGGAGAACCTCTTTTGAAAGCTTGCCTAGCCGGGAGTAGGCCTTGGCTACCTCTTCAGGACTCTTGAGCCCGACAGCAACCCCGCCGACATCTGTCTTGTGGCTGTGCTTCTCAGAGACAATCTTCATAACCAGCGGGAAACCTACCTTCTCAGCAGCCTGCTTAAGCTGCCCGGCTGACGACACTTTAACAAAGCCGGCAGTCGGCACTTTGTACTTTTTCAGCACCTTCATACTGTCGACTATATCAAGCGTCTTCATAACAGGCCAAGACAACCGCTCTATATTTCCTTTTTCCAAAACAATAAAAACAGGAGGCCATTATAACAGCAGGGTTTACACTGGAGACGGAGAAGCGACCAGCCAAGCTAGTTCTTGAAGACGGCTCAATCTTCCACGGCACCTCCTTTGGCTCGGAGAACCCGACCGCTGGCGAGGTTGTCTTTAACACAGGAATGGTTGGCTATCCCGAGACCCTGACTGACCCTTCCTATCGAGGCCAGCTCCTTGTCCTGACCTACCCCCTGATAGGCAACTATGGGGTTCCTGGCAACGAGAAAGAGGACGGTCTGGCGAAGAACTTCGAATCAGACAAGGTCCAGATTCAGGCCCTAATAGTATCAAATTATTCAAACAACCACTCCCACTGGAACGCGAAGAAGTCGCTGGGCAACTGGCTGGTCGAGCACGGCGTGCCGGGCATCTATGGAGTCGACACCCGGGCCCTGACAAAGAAGCTTAGGGAAAAAGGAACAATGCTTGGCAAGCTTGTTTTCGACAAGGACATCCCCTTTGACGACCCGAACAAGAGAAACCTTGCGTCAGAGGTCAGCATCAAGTCGCCAGCAACCTATGGCAAGGGGAAGATGAAAGTAATTGTTGTTGACTGCGGCGTCAAGAACAACATCATCAGGGCTTTCTTAAGGAGGGGCTTCACGGTGAAGCAGGTCCCGTGGAATTACGACTTTACGAAAGAGGAGGCCGACGGCATAATAATATCAAACGGTCCGGGCGACCCCAAACAATGTAAGGAAACAATTGGGAACGTGCGAAAGGCTTTGGCAGGAGCAACTCCTATCCTTGGCATCTGCCTTGGCTCACAAATCCTCGGCCTTGCGGCCGGCGCCAACACCTACAAGCTGAAGTATGGTCACCGTAGCCAGAACCAGCCCTGCGTTGAGGGAGGGACAAAAAAGTGCTACATCACATCCCAGAACCACGGCTATGCGGTCGGCTCGGAAACCCTTCCGGAAGACTGGAGGGAGTGGTTTTACAACAACAATGACAAAACAAACGAGGGAATAATCCACATTTCAAAACCATTCTTTGGAACCCAGTTCCACCCGGAGGCATCCCCCGGGCCTGACGACACGGAGTTCCTCTTTGACATGTTTGTGAGGGCGATGAAAAAATGAACAAGATGAAGAAGCCGGAGAAGGTTCTGCTCCTAGGCTCGGGAGCGATAAAGATAGGGCAGGCAGGCGAGTTTGACTACTCCGGCAGCCAAGCCATCAAAGCCCTGAAAGAGGAGGGCATTAAGACAATCCTAATCAACCCAAACATTGCAACAATCCAGACATCAGACGAGCTTGCAGACAAGGTCTACTTCCTTCCGCTAACCCTCCACTTTGTCCAAAAGGTGATTGAGAAGGAGAGGCCGGACGGCATCCTGCTATCCTTCGGGGGGCAAACCGCTCTGAATGTCGGGGTCGAGCTTGCCAAGACAGGGGTTCTGGAAAAGCACAATGTGGAGGTTTTGGGAACGCCGGTCGAGGCTATCCTGAACACGGAAGACAGGGACCTTTTTGTGAAAAAAATCGAGGAGCTCGGCCTTAAGGTGCCGGTAAGCAATGCAGTATCCAGCGTTGAGGCAGCTGCGAAGACGGCGGAAAAAATAGGCTACCCTGTCATGTGCAGAATTGCCTACGCCCTTGGCGGTCTGGGTTCAGGCGTTGCCAAAAACAAGGCCGAGTTAGTTGAGCTGACGAAAAAGGCATTCTCCTTCACAGACCAAATCCTGATTGAGGAATATCTGGGCGGCTGGAAGGAGCTTGAGTATGAGGTTGTCCGCGACGCCTACAACAACTGCATTGTCGTCTGCTCCATGGAAAATGTCGACCCGATGGGAATCCACACAGGGGAAAGTATTGTCGTAGCCCCGGTCCAGACCCTCACCGCGTCTGAGAACTTCAAGCTTCGCTCAATCGCAATAAAGGTGATACGCCACCTCGGGGTTATTGGCGAGTGCAACATCCAGTTTGCACTTGACCCAACGTCGGAAGACTACAGGATAATCGAGGTCAACGCAAGGTTAAGCCGGAGCTCCGCCCTTGCTTCCAAGGCGACAGGCTATCCCCTCGCCTTCATAGCAACCAAGCTTGTCCTTGGGCAAAGCCTAATTGATGTTCCAAACACCATTACCAAGGAAACGTCAGCCTGCTTCGAGCCTGCCCTTGACTACATCGTCCTAAAGTACCCGAGGTGGGACCTTCAGAAATTCAGGAAAGTCAGCATGAGCATTGGTTCTGAAATGAAATCTGTCGGGGAGGTAATGGCTATCGGGCGAAGCTATGAGGAGGTTGTCCAAAAAGCGATAAGGATGCTCGAGGTTGGAGTGGAAGGACTTTCCGCCAACAGCCTAAAATTCGACAGCCTTGAGAAAGAGCTTGAGGAGCCAACAGACAAGAGAATGTTTGCAATTGCCGAGGCCATGAGGCAGGGCTACCCGATTGACAAAATCCACAACCTCTCCAAGGTTGACAAATGGTTCCTTTACAAGGTAAAAAACATAGTCGATATTGAAGCGAGGCTGAAGAAAGAGAAGCTGTCGAAAGAGCTGCTCCGCGAGGCAAAGCAGAAGGGCTTCTCTGACAAGCAGATAGGTCTGCTTACAGGCGGCAGCGAGCCTGATGTGAGGGGAAAGAGGAAAGAACTTGGCATCATCCCCTGCATAAAACAAATCGACACCTTGGCGGCAGAGTATCCTGCCAAGACCAACTACCTTTACATGACCTACAACGGTTCAGAGGATGACATCGCCCCCGGCGGCAAGGGCCAGGTCGTCGTCCTTGGCAGCGGGGCCTACCGGATTGGCTCGTCGGTCGAGTTTGACTGGTGCTGCGTCAACTCGGTGATGACTCTTGGCAGGGAAGGCTACGGCACAATCATGATAAACTGCAATCCTGAAACAGTCAGCACTGACTACGACATCTGCGACAAACTCTATTTCGAAGAGCTAACCCTTGAGAGGGTCCTTGACATATGCGACGCCGAGAGTCCCCTTGGGGTAATAGTCTCAATGGGCGGCCAGACGCCAAACAATCTTGCTCTGCCTCTTCACAAGGCCGGCGTCGAAGTTTTGGGAACATCCCCCCTCAAGATTGACAACGCAGAGGACAGGCACAAGTTTTCCAAGCTGCTTGATGAGCTTGGGGTTGACCAGCCGCCATGGAAGGAGCTGACAAACATGAAAGAGGCTGAAGCCTTCGCGGGGCAGGTGGGCTATCCTGTCCTAATCAGGCCAAGCTATGTCCTTAGCGGCGCGGCGATGAGTGTTGCCTTGAGCAAGGAAGAGCTGAACGCCTATCTCAAGAAGGCTTCCGAGCTTGGCAAAGACCACCCTGTCGTTATCAGCAAGTTCTACACAGGGGTAAAGGAGATAGAAGTCGACGCTGTGGCTAAAGGGGGACAACTATGCTGCCATGCAGTCTCCGAGCATGTTGAGAATGCAGGGGTCCACTCAGGTGACGCCACCATGGTTCTCCCGCCGCAGCGGACCTACCTTGAAACAATGAGGCGGGTCAAGCAGATTGCAAGAGCAATCGCCGCCGCCCTGAAGATAACAGGCCCCTTCAACATCCAGTTCCTTGCCAAGGACAATGACATCAAGGTTATTGAGTGCAACCTGAGGGCGTCAAGAAGCTTCCCATTCGTCTCAAAGGTCTACAAGAAGAATTTTATCGACGCCGCCACCAAGGTGATTATGGGAAAGGCTGTGCCGACGGTGAACAGCTCCTCCGACCTTGACTATGTCGGTGTCAAGGCGCCCCAATTTTCCTTCACCCGCCTCAAGGGTTCCGACCCGGTCTTGGGCGTCGAGATGGTATCTACCGGTGAGGTTGCCTGCATAGGGGACGACTTCAACGAAGCCTTCCTAAAAAGCCTGATATCGGTTGGTTTTAAGCTTCCAAAGAAAAACATCCTCCTGTCGACCGGCCCGATAGAGAGCAAGGCAGACTTCCTCAACAGCATGAGGGTTCTTGAGAAGATGGGCTTCCAGCTCTACGGCACTAAAGGAACAGTTGACTTTGCGAAAGAGAATGGCATCAAGGCCAAAATCCTCCACTGGCCTCTTGAGAAGAAGGAGCCAAACACGCTGAGCTACATTGCTGACGGAAAAATCGATTTGGTAATCAACATACCAAAGAACATTGAGAGGGAGGAGCTTGACAACGATTACCTAATCAGGAGAAAGGCGGTCGACTTTGGCATACCTCTAATCACCAACCTCCAGCTTGCCAAAAGGTTTGTTGAAGCTATCGAGCACGTCCCGCTCGAGGAGCTAAAGGCTAAGAGCTGGGACGAGTACAACTAGCCGCTTCTAGAGCAACAGCTAAAAATAGAAGCGGTGGTTATTCCTTCCAATGGATGTCTGGAATGAGTTTGAAAAGCAGGTGGCTGGGGCCTTGAACTCTTTCTTCGGTGTCGAAGCTGAACTCAACAGGCCCCCGGCTGGCGTCGAGGGCGACCTATCCACCAGCATCTGCTTCGCTCTCGCGAAAAAGCGAAAAGCCTCACCTGTCAAACTCGCATCATCCTTCACCCTTGCCAAAGGGGCTTATCCCCTGATTGCTGAAGCGCGGGCCGTCGGCCCATACATTAACTTCTTCCTTGACTGGGAGGCGGCGGCTGCCCCCCTCCTGAATGCCATAATCAAGGCAGGGGATAACTATGGGAAAACCACCAGTCTGTCTGGCCATGTTCTTGTCGAGTTTCCCGCAGTCAACCCAAACAAGCCCTGGCATGTGGGGCACGCCCGCAACGCAGTCCTTGGCGACACCCTCTCACGAATCCTAACATCAGTTGGCTACAAGGTTACAAAAATCGACTACATCAACGACCTTGGGCTTCAGGTTGCCAAGGTCTACTGGGGCACAAAGTACCTGAAGGAAAAACTATCCAATGAAAAATTCGACCACGCGCTTGGCAAGCTCTACGTCGAGGTTGAAAAAGCTGTCGGGGAAAGCAACGCAGTCCTGTCAGAGGTTCGCCGAATCAACCAGCTGATGGAACAGGGCAGCAATGAAACATCCCTCAAGGTGCGCGAGCTTGTCGACAAATGCGTTTTTGACCAGTACGAAACAGCCTTCAAGCTGAATGTCTTCCACGACCTGCTGGTTTTCGAAAGCAACATATCAAAGGTCGGCCTGCTGAAAAAGTCCCTTGAGAAAATAAAAACCCACAGCAGCATTCACGAAGGCAGCGAAGACAAGACAGGATGCCTGGTCGCCGACTTGTCCTCGGTAGAAGACTTCAAGAATCTGAAAGACAGCGAGGTTGTCCTTCTCCGCAGCGATGGCACAGCAACCTACACGGCAAAGGACATAGCTTTCCAGCTCTGGAAGTTTGGAATAGTCCCTGACGAACTCTCCTACTCCCCCTTCATTGAGCAGCCAAACAAGGTAACGGCCCTGGCATCTTCCAGCTCAGGGGGAAAGGGCAGCTTCAGGAAGGCCGACATGGTCTTCAATGTCGTTGGCATGGAGCAGGCTCATGAGCAAAGGCTTGTCTACGAAACGCTAAATGCCTTAGGATACAAAAAGGAGTTTGAGAACAGCTACCACCTCTCCTACGAACACGTTCGCCTGCCGAAAGGGGAGAAGCTCTCCGGCCGAAAGGGGAGCTGGATTGGCTTCTCAGCAGATGAAATCATCGACGAGGCGGAGAGCCGCGCAATGGTTGCGGTCGAGTCAAAAAATCCCACCCTTCCTGAAGAAGAGCAGCAGACAATCGCCGCCTCAATCGGCCGCGGGGCAGTCCGCTACGCCCTCCTAAAGTCCTCGCCTGAGAAAATGATAACATTCAAGTGGGAAGAGGTCCTCTCCTTCGACGGCAATGCTGCCCCTTACCTCCAGTACGCCTACGCGCGCTGCAGCAGGATTCTTGAGGAGAAGCAGCCGGAGCAGCTAAAGGAAAAACTCAAGCTTGAAAAAGACGAGATTGCCCTTCTTCGCCACATTGCCCTCTGGCCGTCGCTCCTGCGACAGGTAGCTTCCTCGATAAAGAAGGAAAAGTGGGGAACAAGACTTGACATCCAGAAGATTGGGGAGTACGCCTATGAGCTTGCCAACCTCTTCAGCAAATTCTACACAAACTGCCGAGTCCTTGGCTCGCCTGAGGAACCCCGGCGGCTCTCAATGGTTGCAGCCTCCCGCCAGACCCTGAAGAACGTCCTAAACATCCTTGGCATTGACGCGCCTGAGAGAATGTAATCCTTATAAATGCCACTTCCACCTTCAAATTGTCAGGGGCCCGTAGCCTAGCCTGGATAGGGCGACAGCCTTCTAAGCTGTAGGTCGCGGGTTCAAATCCCGCCGGGCCCACCTGTCATCTTTTCTTTAAGAAAGGTTGTGCCAGTCTATTCCCGAATCGTTTCTATCGCACCCCGCTTCCCCGGGAGCTTCCCAAGATACTCTTTCCTCAGAGTATCCCTCTATACAGAGATACTTTTATATATTAGTATCCCTCTATACAGGGATATGAAAAAGGATGTTTTCAAGCGGCTGATACTGGAAGGGCAGGAGAACGAGAGGGAGATTGTCAGAAGGGACGTTAAACTTGACTTCGTGGGAAAGATTAATGCGGTTGTCGGGCCTAGAAGAGCTGGAAAAACGTATTTTTTGTATCAGACAATTGGCGAGCTGCGCTCAAGGGGGCTTGGAGACAAGGTTCTTTACATCAGCTTTGAGGACGAGCGGCTCTGGCCGCTTGAAAAAAAAGATTTGGACGACATCTTTGAGGCGTACTATGAGTTGTACCCGGAGAACAAAGGAAAAAAAATTTACGTGTTTTTTGATGAGATACAGGAAGTGCCTTTGTGGCAAAAGTTTGTCAGGAGGGTGCACGAAGCAGGAAACATGGAATTGTGCCTGACTGGTTCTTCGTCCAAGTTGCTCAGCAAAGAGATTGCGACTCAGTTGAGGGGGAGGGCCCTGACCTACCAGGTGTTCCCTTTCACATTCAAGGAGTTCCTGCGTGCGCACGGCGTTGAGCTGGAGAAGAACTGGCAGTACGGCAAGCAGAGGTTCAAAGTCAAAAAATTGTTCAATGAGTATGCGAGGTTCGGAGGCTTCCCGGAATTGGTAGGGAAAAAGGACGATGTCAAGATTCGGATTCTTCAGGAGTACTTTGATGTCCTGTTTTACAATGACTTGGTGGAGAGGTACAAAATCAGGAACAGTTGGGTTGTCAAGGACCTGATGCACTACACCACAACGAATTTTGGCAGGCTGTTCTCAGCCAATGCGTACCACGGTCTACTGAGTTCAAGGGACCTGAAGATAAGCAAGAACACTGTCCTGGACTACCTCGGTTATCTGGAAGAAGTATTCTACGTTTTCCTCGTGCCCAAGTTTTCTCTTTCTTCGAAGGAGCGCTTGGTGAGTCCTAAGAAAGTGTATGTATCGGACAACGGCTTTGCCAGCGCTGTCGCTTTTCAGTTCTCAGAGAACATAGGTCATTTCTACGAGAACCTGGTGCTGGTGGAACTGAAAAGGAAGGGAAAAGACGTTTACTACTGGAAGAAAAACAACGAGTGTGATTTCTTGGTGAAGCAAGGGAAGAAAGTCACGGATGTCATTCAGGTCTGCGCTGAAGTCACTGAGAAGAACAAAAAAAGGGAGCTTAATGGACTCCTCGAAGCACTCGAAGGCACTGGACTAAAGACTGGGTTGCTGATAACTGGCGACCAGGAGAAAGAGCTCAAAGTCAAGGGCAAACGAATCAAGGTTGTCCCCTTGTGGAAATGGCTGCTGACCTAAGTAAAGACGTACCGGCCGCTCCCTCCGGCGCTTCATCGTATCAAAATTGTCCAAAATCTTTATGTATAACTATATATGTATATACCTATGTATGGAGGAGGTGACAATTTTGGCAATATCGAAAATAAACATAAGGGTAGGTGAGGTTGTGCACCACTGGCCGACCCTTAAAACCGTCCTCATGGTTGAGAAGGCAATACAGAATGCCGACACCCCCCTCTCGCTCGAAGCCCTGAAGAGGACCCTTCCAAGAAAACTGATGGACCAGACCCTTCGTTTAATACTGGCATACCTCGAAGACAAGGGCGTTATAATGATAGGGAAGAAAGGGATTGTGTGGATTGAAAACAAGGACCCAAAATTTCTAAGGATGGTTGAAAAAAGCAGAGGGATTGAACTTTGAAAACTGTAAGGCTCTACTTTATCTCATAAACCATACTAACACTTGCGCTGACGGTCAGCTCCTGCGGCATAATCTGCGTTTCTTCAAAGTCAGCACCACCAAGTGCCTCGCGGTAAACCGGATAGGGCGAGTAGCTAACACCTGATTCGGAGACGCTCTTCAGCCGCACAAGGCTAACACTAAGCGCCTGCGCCATTGAACCCGCCTTTGCGGCTCCTTCTTTCGAGGCCTGCTCAAGAGCCTGACTGTAAATCAACTTCTGCTTCTCGTCAGACAACTTGAAGTTAATGCGGTTAACATTATTCGCTCCAGCACCAACAGCAGCGTCAACAATCTTCCCAACATCCTTTGTCTTCGTTGTCGTAACGGTCAAGGTATGGCTTACGCGATATCCGTAAATCTCACTCTCACCAGTCTCCTTATTGTAACTGGTCTTCGGATAGACAGAGTAGCTTGTCGTCTCAATCTCGCTGTCGCGAACGCCGGCGGCCTTCAGCGCGTCAATAATCCCATTTGAGACCTGCGAGTTAGCCTGCTCAGCTGCACCAGCCTCAACGTCTTCCGTAAGTATTCCAACCGAGATTTCTGCCTCGTCAGCTTCAGTCTTAACCTCGGCCCGTCCCGAGACAGCTAGGGTGTTAAACAGGGGTTCGCCTTCCGACGAAACATTAATTGTCGGCTGATTTCCCATCGAAACAATCAAGCCAACTGCCAACATCACAAGCAAAATCGTCTGGAAATTGTCCTTTACGAAGTTCGTCTTTGCCATGAAGCAGCCCCCAGCCACCACTTTAAATCCCTTGCCGTCCGGCCTATCGAGTTAACGGTATAACGTTAACTTTGGGGCTGAAATTAACGTTATAATCGAAACCTTTAAAAGCAACCCTTGGGCCGTAACATTTTTATATAACTACTGTCCCATTATAGGTCAGTAGTGATATAAATGACCCTGAGGCTGCTTGTGAGGAAACTCCTGCTAAAGGAGGAGAGGTTTGTCCCGGCCAGTGAGCTCAAGAAATACTGCAGCTCCCTCGGCCTTACCTACCCTTTGGCGATAGGCTACCTGCTGAAGTACGGCTATGTGAAAAGAATACTTCGCGGCTTCTTCTACGTCCCGACAATTGAGGAGAGAAAGCTGAAGGCGGCCGGCGCAACCTATCTTGAAGCGATATCAATGGCGATGAAACACAGGAACATAAAGAACTGGTACTTTGGCCTCGAAACAGCAATGAAGCTAAACAACCTGACCCACGAGTACTTCTCAATCGACTATGTCATCTCCGACACCCTGTTCAGGCCAGAGCCTCTCCTGATTTTTGGTCACAGGGTAAAATTTGTCAAACTTAAACCAAGCCTCTTCGGATTCGGGACAAAGAGGAAGGGTCACCTCATCTACTCTGATGTTGAGAAAACACTCCTGGACATGGTCTACCTTGGCAAGTATGCTGGCAAGGACGACAATAGGCTCCGCGATGAAGTGGACAACCTCATCGACCACACCTCTAAAAGGAGGCTGGCAAGATACGCAAGCCATTACAACGGCTCAGTAAAGAGCTTCGAGGAGGCTTACAATGCTTCCTGAAACCATGATAGGCTTCCTTGCGGACAAGCTTGGGATTGAAAGGAAGGAGCTTGTGGAAAAAGACCTCTACCTGCAGGGCCTTCTCCTTGAGCTTGGGAAGTCACCCTACTTTTCCAAAAACTTCGCCTTCAAGGGAGGAACCTGCCTGACCAAGGCCTACCTTGGCCCCTACCGATTTTCAGAAGACCTCGACTTCACTTGGCTCAACCAAAAGCTGTTCAGGAACAAGTCGGGAAAACAGATAAGAAAACTGCTTTCAAAACAAATCGACAAACTCCTCGCCCTCCTCAAACCAGCCTCGGAAAAACTCGGCCTTGATTTCAAGCCGGTAAAATCGAACCGACGCTATGTCGAACTTGGGGGAAGCAACAGGCTTGCGACCTTCAAGCTCTGGTACAACCCACCAGCTGCCGACGGCGAAACCTTCATCAAAGTCCAAATCAACTTTGTCGAGAAAATGCTCCACAAGCCGAAAAAGCGGAAAATCAAACCGCTCGCCATCAGCCTGTCAAGAACGCTGGAATTCCTCTACCCGGACCACGCCTACCTCGCCACGACAGGCCCAACACTCTACGTTTACGACTTGAAGGAAATCGCTGCCGAAAAAGTCAGGGCCCTCCTGACAAGAAGGGGCTTCAAGGTGAGAGACCTCCTTGACCTCTACATGCTGTCGAAGAAGGGCATTTCAGTAAAGTCCATAAGGAAAATGGCACTTGAAAAGACCACCTTCATGCTCAGCTACCTCAAGTACAGGGAAAACCTGAAAAACAGGAACTTTGAGGACTCGTTTGAACTTGGCGAAGAGCGGCGGCTCCTGATAGGGAAGCACGATGACGGGTTCGGTCCGTTCGCAAAAAAGACGCTGAAGCAGCTTAATGAAATTGCAAGGGAAGTGGAGGAACTATCCAATGGAGCTAAAAAATCAGGTTAGAAACAAGGTCACCAGCCTCAAGCAGGACAAAAACATCTTGGGTATCTTCATAGCAGGCTCCTTCGCGAGAAACGAGCTCCACAGCGAGAGCGATGTCGACCTCTTCGCGCTGGTCAGACGACCGAGGCCAAGCCAAACCCACGACCCTTACCAAAAGCTCAAGGTCGGCTTCTATACGGAGAGGCAGCTGCGCAGTAGGTTCGACGCCCTTGACTGGATTTTCGCACGACCCCTCCTCCTGCACGGGAAAATCGTCTACGACCCTAAAAAAATCCTGAGGAAGCTAAAAAAAGAAATCCGCCCCTACCCCGAGGACATTCGCCAATACGAACTCCGCTCAAACGTCCAGCACGCAAGAATGCAGCTGGCAAGGGCAAACTACGCCCTAAAGGAGAGTGACCTATCCTCAACTGCCTACTTCGCCCGCCGCTGCGCAGAAGAAATCCTCTACTACTATTATGTTTTGAACAAAATCTACCTCCCAAGCGAGAGAAAGTTCTGGTCCTATTCCAAGAAGATTAGGAAAGGCAAGGAAAATGTCTCCGCCCTTCTCAAGGTCGCCTTCCCGCCAGCCGACGCCAAGGCACTGGCCTACTCCCTAACCCAGCTCTCCAAGCTTTGCCGCCAGATAGAAACCGATTATTCGAAAAGAAGCAAAAACTGGAAGCCAAACTACCTCAAGGTCGCCAAAAACTGGTTCTAAACAGCCTAAAACTTAAATATGCCGCCGTTTCTATTTCTCCATGGGTGTGACCTTGATGAAAAACAAACTCTTAGTTCTGACTCTTGCATTGGTTTTGGTGGGGATTTTTGTCGCCGTGAATGTGCAGTCTGTAGACGCGGGCTGTGACAGCAGGGATAAAACAGGAGGATGCAAAGCAGAGCTCCCCACCCACACATGCGATAGTTTCAAGGACTGCGTTCATGAGGATGAAGATAAAGGGTTTTGCGGCATGGGCGCTGCAATATGCGACCTGACCGATGGGACCTGCGGCTGCAAGAGAGAGGGAGATAAGTGTGCGCTAGGCAGAGCCGACGGCGACAGGGATTGGGGAACCGGTGATGAATGCTACCGCCAAAACACGGAGTCCGGAACCCATGTTTGTACT
>JAUXGB010000068.1 GCA_030622515.1 Candidatus Altarchaeota archaeon | reverse complement strand
CCTGACAATGGTGGTTGGCAACAAGTTTGGCAGCAACATGAGGATTTACAACATAACCGTCATAGGCACTTTCGCAACCCAGGACCAAGGACTTCAAAACTCTACAGGCGGCGCGGCAGCCTACATTGACGTTTCTCCTGACGAGAAGGTCAAGCTCTACGTCATAGGCTTCAATGATGTCGACCCCGGCATTGGGACAACCTACAAGATGGATGTTCATATCGACTTTGAGGCGCTTCAGACCGGGCTGAACCACACGGATTATGGTGTCCTTACAGGAAAGACTGAAGGGTAAGCCGGTTTTCAGCAAAGGATTTTAACCATAACGAGGTGTTACTGCTTATGCCAAAAGGCGATTCGATAGAGCGTTCATCTTCCGGCATTCCGGGATTTGACGATATTGTGGGCGGAGGCATACCGCGAGGCTCGCTAGTCCTCTTAAGCGGCATGTGCGGGACAGGAAAGACCACTTTTGGCATGCAGTTTCTCCAGCATGGCGCGCGCCACAAAGAACCGGGCATTTTTGTCTCGCTTGAGCAGCAGACTGATACCTTAATCAGGAACGCCAACCTCTTTGGCTGGAAAATCCATGAGTTAATCAGGGACAAGCTGCTGCTGGTAAAGCATTACGAACTCTATGATTTCTCAAAGCTGAAAGACGCCATAGATGACATGGTTGAGAGGCACAAACTTCAGAGGGTGGTTCTTGACTCGTCTGCCCTTCTTGGCCTCTTCTTCGAGGACAAGTTCAAGTTCCGCAAAGCGCTTCTTGACCTTGGCAAGGATTTTCGTTCGCGAAACATAACGGCCCTGTTGCTAACGGAGGTTCCAGAGGGTTCCAGCGACCTCTCGGCTTTTGGGGCTGAAGAGTTTGCATCTGACGGTGTAATAACCTTCTCTTATCTCCGCACTGGCAATGTCTACTCCCGCTCGATAGCCATAAGGAAAATGAGAGAAACTGTCCACTCCATGCAGGTCCATCCCCTCCAGATAACAACCAAGGGCCTTCTCATCTACCAGACTGAGGCGATTTTCTGATAGATATTCCAGCCCTATCAACCCACCTTGCAGATGTTGAGTTCACAGCAATCCTGATAGCCATCCTCGTGTTTCTCAAGCCAAAGCTTGGAAGAAAACTCGCATTTGCGGCCCTGCTTGTCCTTCTGGTGGTCCTCCCAATGAAGCTGATTGTTGACGCGCCAAGGCCGTGCGAAAACTGCGACAACATGAGCTTCCCAAGCTACCACGCATCAAGCTCGTTTTCAACCGCAGTCATCCTTTCCTCAGGCTTTCCTCAGGCAGCACCTGCCTTTTTCGCCCTGGCAATTCTTGTTTCCTATTCACGGCTCCACCTTGGCGTCCACACCCTTGTCGATGTTGTTGCCGGTGCAGTTATCGGAGCGGCTGTCGCAGCAGGTTCCTTAAGGCTTTTCAAGAAAAAAACTTCCAAAAAAGTCACAATACATAAATAATAACCTCTCAGGTAATAATCTAGCTCTCTTTTTAAGGAGGGGATAATTTTGGTAAAGAAAAGAAAGAAAACAAGAACTAAGAAACGAAAGACAAAGAAGAAGACTAAGAAGCGAAAGAAGAAGAGAAGATAGATTTTTAGTGTGCCGGTAACCCGGCACCATTTATTATTTATTTTTAAGACAGGTTTTTGCCAAAAACAAGAAAGAAACTTAGCTGCTTCCAAAGCACTATTTCTTTATCTTTGCAATCTCGGCCTCTGCTTCCTCAAGCCTGTTTGCCAGCCACTTTACCGTCTTCTCGACCTCTTCGACGGATTTTAGCCCGGGCACGATGGCCTTGCCTGTCCTGAAAACAAGTATCCTTGTGTTGGCTACCTTAATCTTCATGCCGGGGAAGTACTCAGGGTTGTACTCACTGTCTTCCATTATGTAGGCAAGTTCGTGCAGCCTTAGCTCCTTTTTCAGGTCGACTGAGGCAACTATATTCCTTACGTGGACTTTTGGGTTCTTGTGAGTCTTGATTTTGTACTGGCCAAGCTCCTTGCAAAGCTGCTTTATCTTGTATCTTGCCGACTCAGGGGTTTTCGAGCCTGTACAGACTATCTTTCCTGAAGAAT
>JAUXGB010000037.1 GCA_030622515.1 Candidatus Altarchaeota archaeon | reverse complement strand
GGCGAGCGGCGACCAGCTTTCCTACTTTACGGTTGACTTCTCAGACCTTGTTGGAACCTATGTGACTGTCTCCTGCTCAGGCGACTGGAGCATGAGCGTGGCAGGGAACATTGCCAACTGCTCGGGCGGGACTGGTTCGTCAGTGAACATTAGTTCAATTGTAAACTCAACCGGCTCCTTCTCGACAGTTGACTTCCCTGTTGAGACCGGCGATGTTAATAGTGGGACAGACAGTGACCAGCTTACCCTTGATGTTTACACGGCAGGGGTTTCGCTCAGCGTCCTCAGCCAGTATAATGGGACTTATGTTGGATACGATGAGACGAACAAGCTTCAGGAGAAAACCTACTACTTCTTCTTTGAAAACAACGGCACAGACAATTTGACCTATGTTAATGGAACGACAGCTAACCTCAGCGTTGACAATGTCTACGTTTCTGACAGCTGGGTGATGGGGGCGCACACTTATGAGGGGCTGAACTGCACACATACGGCAGGAAATTTTTCCTGTGCTGTCCATGGCAACGCTCAGGCCTACTTTGCAATTGTTTTGAACGCAACGGCTGCAAATGAATCGGCGTACGGCAACTTCACATTTGAGCTGGATTTCACGCGGGGGGCGCTGAAGAACGAGACTGTTGCTGTCGAGGTGCAGGAGCCGGTTCAAATCAACTCAGTGTCATATCCTGGCTTGGCTGGAGAGATGAATCTTGATGCCGGAACCAATGTCATTATGGCCGGTCTTGAAAACGAGGGCGAGGCTTCTGCTGAAAATGTAACGGGGAGCATCTATCTTGAAAGCTGCACATCAGGCTCGAAGTATTCCATCCTTAACTTCTCGGTTGACACCCTTCTTGGAATTCAATTTTACAATTCGTCAGCTTACCCTACCTTTCTGGACAATTCAACCCTTGATATCTACGGGAACAGCTTCTACTTCTATGGGGGGTACTTCCAGATTCCCCAGATAGATGCCAACTGCACATTCAAGTTCAACTACACCTTTGTTGAGAAAAACACAGGATTGGTAAATGTTACTGAGCAGACAGTCAATGTGACTGTCAAGACGCTTGGGTCATTGAGGGAGAGTTATCCCGACACATTCGATGTGGCGTCAAGCGGGAGCCTGTTGATAAACCTGACAAATACAGGAAACTCAACGATAAGCAACCTGACCCTTTCCTCGAACAACCTGACCTTCACTTCAGCACAAGCCAGCGGGTGGAGCTGCGGTTACTCTTCTTCCCTTGTCACATGCAATGGCAGCACGGCGACCGCTTCAGCCATTAACCTGACTGTAGGCGTTACGGCTCCCTCTTCGCCTGTCGATGACGAGCTGCTGCTTAAAGTCTATGGGGAAAATGGCGGCTTTCTTGAGGACTATCTCAACATCTCAGTCCAGCCAACTGCCAGCTCGCTGAACCTTACCCCGACCTACTCAACGACAAGCCAGATTGGGACGGGGAAGAGTTTTACAGCGCTTAAGGCGTTTTTTACCCATGGCGATACTGACACCGGGGTCAACTCGCTCAAGGTCTACAACCTGACCTTCAGGTTTGAGGACAATTCCTCCAGCTTGCTCGAGTCAAACACCATTGACAGGGTCCTTATCAGGTCGGGGACGACAACATACGCTTCAGCAAACATAACGTCTTCCAACCCGACAATCAACCTGACAACGCCAATCGAAGTGGCGCCCAATACCTACAAGGAGATTGAGTTTATCCTCTATGTCGATGACAGTGCCTCGTCGGCAGACTTCAGGACAATCTTCCCTGCGGCTGATGTTAAGGCTTACGACGGGGTTGCAAACAGCCTGATAACGACTTACTCCAGCTCGACCAACTTCACGACAAACTACACCAAGATAGTTGAGCTGGCGCAGTTGTCTGCTTCAGCCAAGATTGGGCTGCCTTCGGTTGTTTATAGGGGCCAGACCGGGGTGTCAATGACTTTTGAGGTGAAGAATGAAGGGCAGACCGATGCTGAGGATGTCTCCCTCTCAATAACGATAAAGGACAGTAGCGGGAATGCGATAGCAACGACAAATGTTACCCCACTGGAAAGCACGATTGAAGGGGGCAACTCAACAGACTATATTATACTCTTCAACATCCCGGGGGATGCAGCTCTCGGCACAATCCTGGTTGAGCTGACTGCCTTCGGGGAGGAAGACCTTTATGGGGAAACTGTAGCATCGAACAAAGCAGCGACTTCCTCGACTGTAGCTACCGAGCTTTCCCTTGAGGTTCCAACATCTGTTGTGACAATTCCAAAAGGGGCTGGCGATACAGTCTCTGTCAATGTCAAGAATAATGGGGCAAACGCCCAGAATAACGTAACCGTCAAGGTGGAGGGCGCCTGCTGTGTCCTGACAGCCAATCCCGAATCGATAACTGTGGCTGCGGCAAGCCAGCAGATTGTTGTCATAGGGATAAAGCCCCGTGACAGCGAGAACGTCGGGGATACTGAAGTGATAAACGTCAGCTTGTGGAAGGGAAGCAAGCTGATAACCTACAGCTCTTTTACCATTGAGGTTGGGGATGAAAGCTCCGGCTGTGCCAGCCTTACCCAATCCTGCTCAGACTCCCGGCCCTGCTGCGAGGGACAGGGCGAATGCAAGGGGGGGATATGCACAACGACAGAGAGGACTATTGAGCAGAAAGCCAGGGCTGAGGTTGCTATGGCAAACGCCGATTCGCAGATAATTTATGTAAAGGACCTGCTTTCGGAAGCCGAGACGACAGGCAAGGATATTACTGACGCCAAGCTTGCCCTGAGCGAGGCAAGCGCAATGCTTGAGCAGGCGAACCAGAAGTTTGAATTTGGTGATTATGAAAATGCGAACGAGCTTGCTTCACAGGCGAATGAGCGGGCGCTTGAAGCGCAGTCGCTTCTCCCTGTCGATGAAGGCGGGATTGACATTATCTTCATAGGGGGAATCCTGCTTGTTATCCTAATCCTTGCGGGCGGTGTAGGCTACTACATGATGTCAAAGCCTTCAAAGACGCTGCCAGCCCCATCTGTCTCGGCCAAGCAAGCCGTTATGGCGAGGCCAACCCAGCAGTCGCAGGCGATGCAGCGGAGAAACTATTCCTATTACATGCAGAAGCAGGCTGGCGGCCAAAGCCAGTATGGCCAGTTTTACAGAAGGGCACCCCAGTACGGGAAGCAGGCTGCCCCCCAGCAACGGATGACGCCACAGCAGCAGGCTTACTACCAGAGATACTGGCAAAGGCTTAGGAACTATTATCTCCAGAGGCGGCAAAGAGGTGTGAAAAAGTAATGGTTGCCAACCCGCTGTCCGCCCTGATAAGCTCGCTTGTAAGGGCTGCCATGGGCATTGTCCTTGTGCCTCTCTTCCTAATCTACTCCTACATACTTGGTTCCATCTCCCTCTTCTCGGCAGGGGATGAGGAGAAGCGCCCCTCCATCTTCCTCATTGCTGCCAAGCTGGTGCTGGGAGGGGCCTGTGTCATCTTCGGACTTGGGCTTGCGCTTAATTTCAACTATGCAGAGCCGGTTCCTTTCATTTTCATCTACTCGGCAGCCTTTTCAATTGCTTTTGGCGGGGCAATCTACCTGTTTTTCAGGCCTGAAAAGGAAGTTACCCTTTACACCCTGAACGATGCGGTCGAGGGGCTGAGAAAAGATATTGCGAAGATAAGGATGGCTCTTGAGCAGAAGGGGATAACCTTCAAGCCGCTGACCAAGGGGCAGCTAAAGCTGAAGGCCCTTGAGATTATCAAGAGGGAGAATGGTATAGACGCCAGCTGCAAGTCGGTCAGTCTTGAGGGGGAGAAGGCGACGGCAATCCTTTCGGCTGGTAAGAGGGAGTTTGAGCTGGTGATGGACGGCGCCGGCGAGTTGGTTTCCCTCAACCCTACAACTGTTTTTTCAAAAACTTCAAGGCTCGCTGAGCTGGTAACAGGCTCCCATCGAAGGCTTGCGGGTTTTGTTTTCTTCGCCATCCTTCTCCTCTTTGGCTTCTCCTTCCTTCCGCCGTTCGACCTGGACCGGCTGGCACTTGCCTTCAGCGGCGAGGCTGCTTCTCAGGAATACTGTCCAAAACTGGATCCGCTCCTAATTATGACGGCGACTGAAATCGGCTCCAACGCAACCGTGCCGGTAAGTGGCGAGGAAGCTGTTTCAATGGCTACCTCGAATGTGACAGGGTTTGGTTTTTCCCATCCCCTCCTTGTCGAGACAGGGGAGGGGTTTCTCTGGCTTGTCACAGATGTGAGGGCGGGGGGAAATGTCACGGCGAACTTCTGCCTGATAAATGCCGAGACCGGAAGGCTTTGCGACTGCAGGGAGAGCCCGGAACTGCTTGCCTTCCTGCGGGAAAATGTGCCGATGGTTTCCTCCATTCTAGGGTAGGAAGATGTACATGAAGATGTTGATGAGTATTACGCCAAGGATTATCCCGCCGACAGCCATAAGCAGCTCATCCTGAGTCATTCCTTCTTTCCTCTTTTTCCTTCGACTTGAGGCGGTAGATTGTTTCAACCCTTCCGTCAAGCTTCCCGACTGTGTTGATGGTTGAGGCCAGCTTGGCCTTGATTTTGTTAATGAAGCCGATGAGCCTTGGGTCAACGCCGTAGAGAAGGGCAAGGTAAAAGGTCAGGAAGTCGGCCATGTAGGAGAGGTAGAAGACCCGTGCCAGCGGGCTGGAGCCTCTTGTCCTGAGCTCGACAATCTTTTTTGTCTTTCCTTCAAAAACATGCTTCTTAGTAAGCTCGATTCGTGCAGAAATCTCCTCAGGCTCTTTCGTGTCCCGAAGGATAAGGATGCTTTCCTTTGAGAGCAGCTTCTTGTCAGCTGCCCAGCCAACAGCCTCGAGGTGGTTCAGCTCCGGCCAGACATCCCATCTTGCAGGGATTTTAGTGTTCTCGTTCAGGTAGCTCTTTATTCTCCTTGCTATCGAGCCGAGCGTTGGCGGTGCATAGACTGATGGTCGCGAGTTGTAGAGTTTTTTTGCAACCTGCTTGGCCGGGTTTTTCCTCTGCTTGGTTTCCGGCCGGCAGGCCTCCCGGACCTCATCGAGAAGCGTCTTGGTTTCAGCAATCTCCTCGCTGTTTAATCTGGCAATTGACAGCTTCCTGAGGATTATGGCGGGAATCATTACAAGGTAGGGGAGGGCCGCCCGGGTTTCCAGCTCCGAGGGCACATCTATGTGGGGCATCCCGAGCTTTGCGCAGTACTCCCGAAGCTTGCCGCCAGCGCTCATCGCAAGGGTGTTGCAGCCGCGTGCCTGCGCGTCAAGCAGGCAGCTTAATGTCTCTTCCGTATTGCCTGAATAGCTGATTATGAAGACTAATGAGCTTTCGTTGGTGACGTAGGAGGGAAGGTGGTAGTCCCGGCAGATTTCTATCGGGAGGTTTGGGAAGATGTCTTTCAGCAGTTCCCCTGCGAGGGCTGAGCCCCCCATGCCAGCGACAACAATATGGCTGTACTTCTTGAAGTAGCGGAGGGGAAGGGTGAGCTCTGCCGACTGCTTCACGGCTGCTGAAAAGGCTTCCGGAATCTGGAGAAACTGCCTGAGCAGCTTTCCCTTGTCCCTCTTCTTTATCTCTTTCACGTCGTCTAGTGATAGCACCATTACTTGCCCCTTATGTGGTCGAAAATCATCTTGCCCCCAATAACTGCGGGGAGTATTATCTCGTCAGCGCCGGCCTGCTTAAGCTTTGAAACAACATCTTCGTGGTTTGCCCTGCTTATCACCCTGACTTTCGGGTTGAGCTCCTTTGCCGTCAGCACAAGGAAGACATTGTCTGTGTCTTTCCCGAAAGCGCAAACAAGTGTTTCCGCCCTCTTTATCCCGGCCTTGAGCAGGACAGCCTCTTCCGTCCCATCCCCTTCCATGATTGTCAGGCCATTCTTGTAGAGCTCTGAAACCACCCCGGGGTTCCTGTCCACAACCACATATGTGAGCTTGCTTACGGCAAGACGTCTTGCAACTTCGCGCCCAAGACGGCCCCCTCCGCAAACTATAGTGTGACTCTTCATTTTCCTGATTCTCGTTTCCATACTTTTCATCAAAAACACCTCGTCAAACCTTCCAGTAACCACCTTGTCTATAACGGATTCGGCAGCCATCCATATCACGACCCATTCCGCAATCATCAGGATGGCAAGGGAGAGTTTTCCCGGGTCGGAAATGCCCGGCCCTTCATCTCCAAGGTGGCCAAAAGGAACAAGAATTGCTGAACGGAAGGCGGAGACCGGGCTGTAGCCGTGGCTGAAGAAAACGACAAACCCAACAAGAATTAGGACGAACAGGATGCTGACATACCTGCTTCTTTTTTCTCTTCTGGCTGCCATTCTCCAGTATTGTACTGCTTTTTTTTCGCCTCTGGTAGCCATAAAACTCACATTATTGTGAAGATGATTACGTTTAGGATCACCCTCATGTAGATTGGAACGGTAAGCCTTTCCGTCTTGTTCAGGAGCCAGCCCGCGGCAGCTCCGACAAAGGAAGCGAAGATAAGGTTGAGTCCCACGACACCGAAGAACCAGCCGTTCGCATTCCAGATGCCGAAGAGGGCTGCGGAGAGGAGAATCGCTGTTGGCGGTTTGACACCCATCTTCTCAACAAGCTCGTGCTGGACAAGGCCTCGCCAGAAGAGTTCCTCAACTGAGACTATTGCCAGGCTGATTATAATAATCATCAGGAAGGCAAGGATTCCCGCCACCAGTCCGCTTGTTCCTATTATCGCCGGAACAATTGACTGGGCAGGGATTCTGAAGAGGTATATGAATATCGCAATGACTAGCCCAACCGAGAGGGCTGAAAAACCAGCCTGCCACAAATCGTCCCTAAAGCCTGAAGCAATGGCCCGCCTGCTTATGCCTATGTCCTTTCCAACCCTTAGCTTGAACTTCCCAAAGTACCAGAGGGTGTAGAAAAGTATTGCGAGATAGAGGGCAACTGAAAAGGAGAGGCTGCGCGGAACGAAAAGAGACAGCATCAACACTATTATCGGGAAATAGATGTGCTTTCCCACCTCGTTTCTTGCCATTATCCCGAAGATTTCCTTCCTCATCCTACTCGACCTCCTCAGCAACTACGAGGAATGGCTCCTGCGCTTCCCCCATGTAGTCACCTTCGCCGTCTATTGAATAGTAAACTGCCATAGTCTGGCCGACATCTATTTCGCCAAGCACCCAGACAATGTATCTCCCGTCCAGCAGGTAGTCCCTGCTTGAGCTTTCCAAGGAGAAGCTTTCCGGCAGGTAGGCTCGAAGCTCCACCGGTGGTGTGGGCGACTTTCCGACATTTTCAACCCTTATCCTTATTGAGTTTTTGCTGACCTGCACCCTCTCGATTGAGACGCCGTGGAGGCCTTCGATTATTGATATTGGCGTAACAGATGACAGCTTGATTTCCGGTCCCGGCGGGTTGGTGTTTGCGTAACCGACCGCTTCCGTCCTGCATTCTCCCGGGGCCGGGTTGATGGGGTCAAGCTTGTACTCAAAGACAACCTTGTCAAGCGGCTGAAGCTCACGTCCTGTTGCTTCGATAAAGTCAGGTAGCCTGAAGTTGATTTTTGAACCCTGAGCGGTGAACTCGATGTCGCTAGTTATGTCATTCTTCCCAAGGTTGTCAATCAGGTATGCCTTTATGTCTGTCGTTACGAAACCTGAGCACACCCTGTCCTCGACAAACAGCTCGGCGATTGGGGCAGTCCCGTCGTTAATCACCTCAAGCCTTACCTCAACCTTTTGCTTCTTGTCAATGTCAAGGTCAGCGTTTTCAAGCGTCTTCTTCATCTTCATGCTTGCGACCTCAAAGTCGAGCGGCTCGCTCTCAAGAGTCGAAACTGAACAGGTGCCATAGTCAAGCTTTGCAGTATAGTCAAGCTCGTACCTGAAAACCGGGAAGTGGGAAGCCCTGTAAGTCAGCTTTTCCTCCCAGACCTGTCCCGGGCTTAGGACAAGGTACATGTTTGAAATGCTCTTTATCGTGTCCTCGGTGATGGCGTCGTAGACCCTGATTTTTTCTATGCTTGTCTGGAAGTCGGAAATGTCCTTGAACCGCATCTCAATGTGCCACAAGTCCCTGTCCTTCTCGTCCTGATACTCCTTGTGGTACCAGTTGTTTGGCGCGTAAGCCGCGACCTTTTCAATTTCCGCCCCTGTAAGGAGCTTGTCATCGCTTGTGAGCTCCATCTTTGCAGTGCCAAGGGTGATATTTTCAATGCTGGCGGCTGTGAGCTCCCCTTCAATCTTTATCCTAACCGTCTGGCCCGGGTGAACCCTGCCTTTCCAGCTAAGGGTCGACTTGTTTTCATTGTAGTCGGCACCCCTGACAGAGACCTTCCCAAGGTTGGGAACTGTCCTTGTATATTCAACGTCAAGGGCCTTGTCGCTGTTGCTTCCAATCTCGATGCTGATGGAAACTGGCTGGAGTTTTCCGTAGATGAAGTACTTCTGGAGGTCTTGGTCTGTTGAAAAAGTATCATATTCCTCAAGATAGGTCACGGGGAAGGTCGGCATCTCCGAGGTGTAGTAGGTCTCCTCTGTCTTTCCGGGAAGTATCTCATCAATTGTCAGGTAAGGGTTTGTTATGTCAGTCCTCTCTGTGTTCCCCAGCCTTACAAGAACATCCCAGAGCCTGTCTTTCCCGCTCTTGTTCCTCACTTTCACCTTGCCTTCAATAGGCTTGACGTCAAGCGTGCCATTCTTCAGAAGCACAGCTGTCGCCTTCTCTTCGACAACAACGTCCTTGTCAAGCCCGCAGGCAAGCTTCTCCTCTACCTGCGAAACAAACTGGATAGGCGTGCTTACAGTCTCCAGAATAGTCTGCTGCTGGGGGGTGAGGAAGAAAAGCCTCTCAAGAACCAGCGTAACCCACGATTTGCCGTCCGTAACGGCATAAACACTGCCTGTAATGAGCATTAATAAAACTAAAGCTAATACTGCCCTCTTCATATTACCACCTAGAACCCAGCCAAATCTACTATATATGCCGTTTGTCTTCCCTTATTCAACAGCCATCCTGAACATCATGTAGATTGCGTAAAGAAAGATACAGGCTGCAGCATACATCAACACCTGTAAGACCAAGTCCATCTTTTATTCCTCCGGTGCGCAGCAGATTTCGTTTCTTTCATCAGAGCATATGAGGTTAACCCTTTTGAACTTTGCCCTGCAGGCGTTTGCCTTCGCGGTGCAGTAGGCCTTCTCCCTTTGCTCGCAGGCACACTCATACCTTGGCTTCTTCTCAACCCCTTCCGGCAGGCAGTTTGTCGGGTAAAGGACTCCGTCTGAGCCGCAGGTCTTCAGCCTTGAACAGCTTTGGCATTCGCCGCGGGTAAAGGTTAGTATGCCGGCATCGCAGGCTTCACACGCATTATCGAAAGTGGTTTCATTGCCGCAAACCGGGTCAAATGCCAAGCAATCGTCAACTCCTTCGCAGACGCCTTCGGCTTTTCCCATGCAGCACTTCTGGTTCTGGAGGGTGCAGGTATAGTAGATAGCCTCAAACTGGCTTCCGCTGCAGTCCTCATAAAACTCAACACAGAGTCCTCCGGAGCCGGCGCAGTCGCGGGTCCTAAGCCTGACCTTTTCCTGCGCAGCCTGCTGCATCCTTTCCCTAAGCTGGCTCCACTCCTCCGCCCT